>NZ_JAUBUR010000037.1:0-56117 GCF_036705485.1 Microcoleus sp. AT9b-C3
TATTCATTTTTTTATTCACGATCGAGTATTGCATATAATTGTATCATAGTCTTGATAATGATTTAGGATTGCTATATTGTCGCCCAAATGCGAGAACCCTTACAAAAAACAGGGTCCCAAACAGATGTGTTTAACCGGTAATAAATTAATGGATCGCACAATCCAAAATCCTAAATCGCAATGAACTCAGAACGCGAACAAGCCTATCTCAACCTGATAAATCAACTGCTAACCTGTACCAGCGGCGAAGAAGCGGAGATATTGAAAACTCACCCGGAATTGCTGGATAATGGCTTGGTGGCGGTAATGCTAGAAGAGGCCGAGCGTCTTAGAGAATTTGGCGAACTAAATAGCGCTAATCGGTTGATGAATTGTGCCGAGATACTGCTTGTGCTTGGGATGAATGACAACACCTCAGTGGCAGTCACCGGAAAAGCGGAAGCAGACAGACTGTTACAACAAGGAATTCAGCAGTATAAAATTAGTCAATTTCGAGAAGCTTTGCAGTCTTGGGAACAGGCATTAACTATCTATAGGGAAATCGGAAATCGCCAAGGAGAAGCTACTTCCCTCGGCAGTTTGGGCAATGCTTACGATTCCCTAGGGCAATTCCACAGGGCGATCGCATTTCACGAACAGTCTTTAGAGATTTCACGGGAAATCGGAAATCGCCAAGGAGAAGCCGCTTCCCTCGGCACTTTGGGCTCAGCTTACGATTCCCTAGGGCAATTCCACAGGGCGATCGCATTTTACGAACAGTCTTTAGAGATTTTACGGGAAATCGAATATCGCCCAGGAGAAGCCGCTTCCCTCGCCAGTTTGGGCTCAGCTTACCAATCCCTAGGGCAATACCACAGGGCGATCGCATTTCACGAACAGTATTTAGAGATTTCACGGGAAATTGGAGATCGCCAAGGAGAAGCTGCTTCCCTCGGCAGTTTGGGCTCAGCTTACGATTCCCTAGGGCAATACCACAGGGCGATCGCATTTTACGAACAGTATTTAGAGATTTCACGGGAAATTGGAGATCGCCAAGGAGAAGCCGCTTCCCTCGGCAGTTTGGGCTCAGCTTACCAATCCCTAAGGCAATACCACAGGGCGATCGCATTTCACGAACAGGATTTAGAGATTTCACAGGAAATCGGAGATCGCCAAGGAGAAGCTAATTCCCTCGGCAATTTGGGCTCAGCTTACAATTCCCTAGGGCAATACCAGCAGGCGATCGCATTTCACGAACAGTCTTTAGAGATTAAACGGGAAATTGGAAATCGCCAAGGAGAAGCTAATTCCCTCGGCAATTTGGGCTCAGCTTACAATTCCCTAGGGCAATACCACAGGGCGATCGAATTTCACGAACAGTCTTTAGAGATTGAACGGGAAATCGGAGATCGTCAAGGAGAAGCTACTTCCCTCGGCAATTTGGGCTCAGCTTACAATTCCCTAGGGCAATTCCACAGGGCGATCGAATTTTATGAACAATATTTAGAGATTGAACGGGAAATCGGAAATCGCCAAGGAGAAGCTGCTTCGCTCGGCAATTTGGGCATTGCTTACAATTCCCTAGGGCAATTTCACAGGGCCATCGAATTTCACCAACACTGTTTAGAGATTTCACGGGAAATCGGAAATCGCCAAGGAGAAGCTATTTCCCTCTGCAGTTTGGGCATTGCTTACGATTCCCTAGGGCAATTTCACAGCGCGATCGAATTCAAACAACAGTCTTTAGAGATTCAACGGGAAATCGGAGATCGCCAAGGAGAATCAATTTCTCTAAACAATTTGGGTTTAACTTTACTAAAAACCAACCAATTTGCAGAAGCTGAAATAGCACTTTTTGCTTCCATCAAAATTCATGAAACTCTACGTTCTGAATTAGTAAATAATGACCACAAAGCCTCAATTTTTGAAACCCAAATATCTGGCTATCGCCTGCTGCAACAAATTTTAGCCGCCCAAACTAAATTTGATGAAGCCTTAGAAATATCTGAAATGTCCCGCACCCGTGCCTTCGTCGAATTATTACGACAAACCTTATTAACAAATGATTTACCAGCCAACGACCAAACAAATAAATTATCAATTCCCCAAATCCAAGAAATCGCCCGCGACAGAAACTCCACAATAGTTGAATATTCGATTGTCGATCCAGAAATTTACATCTGGGTAATCCAACCAAACGGCAACATCACCCATCGCGCCGCCAACCTCGAACCCCTCAACCAACAAAACCAAACCCTCAAACAAATCATCCTCAAAACCCGCGTCTCCATCGGCACCGAGGAAACCGACGACAAAGGCAACAAAATTCAGCTAGAATCCCAGTACAATCGAGACGAAACAGGCAGCTTTCCCCTCTTGCAACTCCTCCATCAAATCCTGATCGAACCCATCATCGACTTGCTACCCACCGATGCCAATTCCCCCATCATCTTCGTCCCCCACTATGACTTATTTTTAGTACCATTCGCAGCCTTGCAAGATAGCAAAAACCGCTACCTCATCGAAAATCATACCATCCTCACCAGCCCATCCATCCAAGTATTAGAAATCACCCGCGAACATCAAAACCGAGTGCGAGGATTGAGACAAGCCGCCCTAATTGTCGGCGCTCCAACTATCGCCACCAAATTCAAAGAAAAGCCCTACGAACTCAAACAACTGTCCAGGGCAAAAGAAGCCGCCGAAGCCATCGCCGCAACTTTAGGAACCCAAGCAATTAGCGGAGAAAATGCCACAAAAGTCGCCATTTTAGACAAGATGCTAAACACCCGCATCGTCCATTTATCCGCCCACGGACTCCTCGACGATTTCCAAGGTTCCGGCATCCCCGGCGCGATAATTTTAGCACCATCAGGAGACAGCGACGACGGCGCACTTATAGCGGCAGAAATCCTGCAATTAAACCTCGATTCCGAACTCGTAGTATTGAGCGCGTGCAGCACCGGGCGCGGTAAAATCAACGGAGATGGAGTCATCGGATTGTCGCGCTGCTTCATCGTCGCCGGAGTCCCCAGCATCATCGTTTCCCTGTGGAATATGGGAGCGATTTCCGCTAAATTACTAATGACTGAATTCTACCAAAATTTAGCACGGGGTGACAATCGAGCAGCGGCATTGCGGTGTGCTATGCTAACCACAAAAGCTCGATTTCCGAGTCCCATAGCTTGGGCTGCATTTACCTTAATTGGCGAAACAGAAACTTTACCACTGTCAACTGAAAAAAGTGATTTAAGGAGATTAGTAATGTCACTTCCCGATGAGGCTACACCCAAAGAAATTGTGGCGGCTTTCAGTAAGTTATTGAAAATATCCGAGCCGCAATTTGTCAAACAATTATCAGCGATTGATGTTGGTTCAACCGATAATATCAATATTATCGCTCAAACAATCAAGAATTAGTGCCAAACTCGGCCTCAAAGTGAAGAGAATTTAGAGAACGAAATTTATCAAATGGGTGCGGGCGGGAGTGATAGCGATGCGCCGGAGGAAGTGGTGAGGGAGTTGTATGAGACGTTGAAGAAAAATAAGATTCGATTGGGTTTGTCTGGGGATTCTGCGGTGGTTGAGACGGATAATTCGGGGATGGAATCGGTTGATAATCCAACATAAATCCCGTAGGGGCGGGTTCACCAACAATCTTTAATCAGTACCGACAATCTGCATAAACCCGCCCCACCCAATGACAGAAATGCGATCGCGCATTCCCCCAATTTCTTACAAATTCCCTCGCACGCTAATCTCAGAAACCCGGTTTCTGACTGTATTTTTCGTACCCAACCCAAATTTGTCTCAGAAACCGGGTTTCTCGCCACCTACCAAAAAGGTCGATCGCACATACCTTAATTTTATCAAAAAGGTCGATCGTGAATCCGTGGTTTGGTGCGGGCGGGTTTATATAGATTGTTGGTGATAGTTAGATATGGTTGGTGAACCCGCCCCTACGGAAATTCGGTTTATTTGACCGGATATAATATTAGTATATTCCACAAGGTTGGATTATGACCGAACCACCGCAAATTAAAAATCCCAGCATTACCCTGTATCCTTTCCACCTGCGAGATGATAGCGACGAAGGCTACGGACAAGTAGCCAGAAATGCTCAATCCTTGTGGGAAAATCTAGCAGATAATGTCGGTAAAGAATTTAACATCAACGAACTAAAATCCCTCAGACACAAGCTAATTTGCTACAAAAACGGGCTGTACTATCCCGACAGCGAACGGGAAAATCTGACTAACGGCAAATTGCTGCTTCCAGAGGGAAAAACTCTGAATTTCCCGACAATAACTCAGCCCGATAACCAGAAACTTGATGGTTCTATCTATGCTCTGCGAGTTCAGGATACTTACACCGCAGACTTGACATTTTACTATCAAAATGTCACAATTAAACTAGCGGACTTAACTCGATTAAATCCCCAAGGTTGCTTGTTGCCAAATGCGATTCAACCGTCTCTGGGACAGACATTATTATTATACGCCGCACCAGCAGTTTATAATACTTACCGGAAACTAGCTGACGAATCAGTTAAAGCTTTTGTACAGGATAAACAGCCAGCATCACTAGACTTTCGCGCCGAAGGAAAGTTATTCGGGAGTCCGATTTTTGAGTATGACAGCCGAGAAGATGATGCGCGTCAGCGGTGTCACTTTCTAGTATGGTTGCAAGAAAATCCCCAAACTTTGAAATTCGCAACCCCGACGTTTAACTCTTACTTGATGAATCTGCTGTGCTCTCGCGCTAAAATCGTATTTGTGTATCGCGAAGCTAGGAAAAAGTATCACCAAGCACAGCAAATAGTCAGCAAGTTAGAAAAGAAGCTGCCCGAATTCAGTGTAATAGAAAGCGAACAAGATAAACAAATTAAGCTGCTGAAGTTAAAGAAATTGCTGGCTGAAGTCCGAACCAAAATGTTTGATTGTGCTCAGCAAGTGCGGTATTTGCAAGAAGATAGAAATACTATTGATACTAATGCTGAAAATTATAGTGAAACCTTGAAAAAAATTACAAGTTTGTGCATCCCAGGCGATAATCTAGATTTCTTGCAGAAGTTTCTAGATTTGGCTGAGAATAAATATCAGCGACAAATTGAAATCGATTTAAACTACCTGATTGCGAGTCAAGATTTTTTCCAGCAGTCGATATCCACTGTGCGCGGGATGGTTGAAATCGAACAGGTGGAATTGGACAGGGAACAGGAAGACAGGGAGAAAAAGGGATCTCGCCAACTTGAGAATATCATCTTTTTTGTCGGAACTGCGATCGGCGGCGGACAAATCTTTTCCGCCGCCTATCCTCTAATCAAGGATACACCGATTCAATGGCAACCCGATTTTTCTCTACCGCTGCATCTCTTTACTGCGACAATTATCTGGAGTCTGCTGTTTGGCTTACTATTGGGCTTGTTAATGCTGGGTATCGTCCTGTTGGTAAGGAAAACTTTTCTCCGATAAATTGGATTTAGGACTTACGCATAAAACCAAAGAAACCGGGTTTTTCGGGGTTTTTGGGTGGTATAACTCATGTGTTGCGGCATTCTTAAGAACAGGCAAGATGCCTGTTCCACAAAGAGTCAATCGATTTTAGATTTTAGATTCTAGATTAAAGAATTGAAGCATTGACCCCACGGATAAATTCGGGGGGCAAGTTTCATCGGATACAGGTTTTTTATTTCTGGATAGATAAATCAGGGGGCCTGTATCCTGGATGCTTTCGGTCAATTTTTTGTGGGGAGTAGGGATTGGGCATCTTCGCCTCAGCATTCTTAAGAACAGGCAAGATGCCTGTTCCACAAAGAGTCAATTTTTTGTGGGAGGTAGGGGTTGGGCCGAAGATGCCGCCCATAAATTACAAATATCGAGTTAACTGCACTCGATAGCGTTCCTTCTTAGTAACAGCAACTTCCCCAACTTCCAATCTTCCCTTGCCCGTAACAGCAATTAAATCTCCAGACTTGACATTATAACTAGCTTGAGTAACGTCTTTCCAGTTAACTCGCACGTCGCCGCTGTCAATTAAATCGGCCATTTTGCTGCGAGACATTGCGAACCCAGCCGAGGCGACAGCATCCAATCTCATGGATGCTTCAACCGTGGTCATTTCTTTCTTTTTGGGTTCTCTAATTTTGAGTTCGCTCAACTCAATGCGGCGCGTTTGTACAGGAACCGATCGCACTTGCTGCAAACTCATCTCCAAATACTCTACCATCTCCGGCATGACAATGGCTTGCGCGCCGCGTTCTCCCAAAACAATCACATCGCCAGTTTTCTCGCGGACAATTCCCGTACCCAACATCGCCCCCAAAAAGTCGCGGTGAGAAGCTGTATCGAACAAGAAATTGCCAGCGATTTCTACCGCAGCAACGTTAACGCTAGCAGAGTCGATCGGGATATCCGATCGCGCGATCGCAATTCTTTGTCTTTCAGCTTGCGGGTAGCCGCCCCAAGCCACTACTTCCACGTCTGTTAAGCGCTTAAATACCGTCAGAGTGTCCGCCAATTCCGGAGGCGACAGAAAATCAGTCAGAGTAACTTCCCAAGTTTTAATTGCTTGTTCCGCTTGGTCGATCGCCCGCGCCACACATTCGCGGTTTTCAATGCCTTTTAACAGTTCTTCTCTTGGTAACATCAGTCAATTTTAGATTCTAATTTGAAATTGCAAAAGCTTGCTGTAACTAAAAAGTCTACTTTTTTAACAGTCGCACTAATTTAATTATAGTCTAAAATCATCAAATAACGATCGTATGATTTTAGTTGCTGGTAAAGCTGATATGATGAGCACGATTATTGTACCAAATCGATGAAGTCTTCGAGTTTAAGTTTTTGCAAGAACTCGATCGAGTATGGCAGCAAAATTGTCCACCCAACTACTTATTCTTCTTCACCCGCAAATACAACTCTTCCATCGCCTCAATAAACGAACCATCCTTGTGCCAAAACTGTGGAAAATCTCCCTGTTTCTTCACCACGATCGCACTTACGCCACTTGGCGCTGCCACCTCAATCGTCTGCGGCAATCGCTTCGCACCATGCCAAAACTCTTTCAGGCTGACCGTTGGCGCCTCACTGGCGATCGCCTGCGTGTAATAGGAATCCACCGCCACAGGGGCCGCTGCATCCGCCGTTAACTCGGCAGAAAGCGCCATTCCCAAAGGCGTTTTTGCCAATTCGCGGTGCAGCACTTCCTTAGAAAGCCCCCGTAATTCAAACAGTAAAAATGGATCTTTGTCCAATTCTGCCGCCACCAAATAATAAACTCCCGCAATATGTTTGCAGGGATTGCTATAGTCTGGGCAAGAGCAAGTAGTCTTAAAGTCCTCGCGGCTGCTGGGTAAAAGGTGCAATCCGAGGGGTGAGAAAGCATTTTCAATGTTGTCAGGCATTTCGTTGAGTAGCAGCCGGGAAATGAAGCTGGCTTTCGATGCCATTTGGGCGATCGCCATTTGCCACTTTTCCTGACTAATTGGCTCAAACTCAATTTGAGTTATGTACAGAGGCTCCTTATAAACCCCAAAATAAGGATTTACCGAGCCTCTCACCTGTGCCATCACTAACCCATCATTCATGCCAAAGCTTTTTACCTTGCCGTTTCGTGCATAGGAACGTCCCCGTCCGAGCCGCCCCGAATCAGTAAATCTTTCCAGCCCCTCTATAAATTTATTGCCCCACCAAGTCCGAGTAAATTGTGACATATTTTTTGGCTTCTCCTAATCTAGAACCGCATTTTTATTGAGCCTAATTAACTTTTTAAATGCCTCATTATCCAACTCAGTCAACCACGACTCATCCGCACCAATAATTGACCCTGCCAATTTCTTTTTGTCCTCAATCATTTGGTCAATCTTTTCTTCCAAAGTGCCAATCGCCACAAACTTATGCACAAACACATTTTTTTGCTGTCCGATCCGAAACGCCCGATCCGTCGCCTGATCTTCCACTGCCGGATTCCACCAGCGATCGAAATGGAATACGTGATTGGCTTTTGTCAGCGTAATTCCCACCCCGCCCGCCTTCAGTGACAGAATAAATACCGAAGGTTCAGACTCTGGATCTTGAAACTCTGAAATCATCCGTTCCCGTTTTTCGCGACTGGTTCCCCCGTGGATGTAGTAAGTGTTGTAATGTAGCGTTTGTTTAATGTATTTTTCCAACGCGCTTCCCAGTTCTGTAAACTGCGTAAATACCAATAAACTTTCGCCTTCTGCTTTGACTTCCTCAATCATCTCGATCAGCCGTTCCAGTTTGTGCGATCGCTCTGGTGTAAACTCACTTTCATCTTGCAAAAACTGGCGCGGATGGTTACAAATTTGCTTCAGCTTCAGCAGTGTCGCCAAAATCATCCCCTTGCGCTTCATCTCTTCCGTCGCGTCAATTTCTTGCTCTACCTCTTTCACAATTGCTTCATAAAGCGAAGCTTGCTCGCGGGTGAGATTGCAGTAGAGTTTTTGCTCAACTTTGTCGGGGAGATCCTGAATAATCGACTTATCAGTTTTCAGGCGGCGCAGGATAAAAGGTTCCACTAATTTTTTGAGCGCTGCCGATTGCGTGCGACTCCCATTTTTTTGAATCGGGATCTCAAACAACTTCCGAAACTGTGCCTCTTTGCCCAGATAGCCCGGATTGAGGAAATTAAAAATTGACCACAAATCCAGCAATCGATTTTCCACGGGTGTTCCAGTCAATGCCAGTCGATGGGTAGCGGGTAACTTTAAAATCGCCTTGGTTTGCGCCGCTTTCGGATTTTTAATATTCTGCGCTTCATCAATTACCACGCGATGCCACGCTACGCTGCTCAACAGCTTCTCATCTTTTCGCACCAAGGTAAAGGAAGTAATCAACATATCGCAACCTTGGAGGGCGGCTTTAAATGCTTTTGCATCTTGCAAACGTTGAGGGCCGTGGTGTATGAGCGATCGCAATTCTGGAGCAAATTTTTCCATTTCCTTCTGCCAGTTGCCTACTACGGAAGTGGGCGCAATTAGCAGCGTGGGTAGAACCGAATGTGCGATCGTTTTTTCCGTCTCTTTTGTAGGAGATAAAACTTCTCTTTCTTGCAATAATCGAGCAATTACCTGCGCCGATTTACCCAAACCCATATCATCGGCAAGACAGCCATTTAATCCCAAACTTTCCAAATAACTCAACCAAGAAACGCCGCGCTTTTGGTAATCCCGTAACTTGCCCTCAAACTTTGCTGGATCTGCAATTAACTCTAACCGACTCTTATCGTGCAACTTCTCCAACATATCCGATAAAGTGCGATCGCGCTCCACCTCCAACTGTTCGCTCGCTTCTCCTTCTGCCGTCAACTTCATAAAGTCAATCAGGCTTAAATGGGGGTTTTCTTGTCGATGTTTTTTCCAAAACTCCAACATCTCCTGCATCTTGTCTTTGTCCAGTTCCATCCATTGTCCTCGGAACTGCACCAGCGGTGTTTTACTATTTACTAACGCCTGCCATTCTTGTTCGCTAACCCGTTCACCCCCGATCGCCAATTCATACTGATATTCCACCAAGGAATCCGCCGAAAACAATCCTTTGCCCTTGATTGCAGAGCTCTTGATGCCCTTCCCTTTGACTTGCAGGCGAATCTTCGCCCGCTGTCGTCCCTTCGGCGTCCACCAAGCGGGGACAATCACTTTGTATCCGGCATCTTCTAATACCCAAGCGGACTCGCTGAGGAAGGTGAAAGCATCATCTAAGCTGAGGGAAATGTTAGCAGGTTGGTCGGTTTCTAGCCCTTGCCAAAGTTGGGGATAAATGCGGGCAGCGTAGCCGAGATTTGTCAGCAAATGTTGCTCAAAGTTGTCGCCGAATTGTGTTTGCAACTTTTTTTGTTGAGTCGATCGCGATCGCCAATAATCCTGCAACGGCATCCGCAGAGATGGGTCTTTTTTCGCAGCCACCTGAAACTCTAAAACCCAAGGCTGTTCGGGGTTTTCGGGGGATTGTAGTTGAAAGCAGAGGGAGAATGAGTCAGCAGATTGATTGCGCGTAATGCGATCGCGCCAGGTTTGCCATTGCCGATATTGTTCAAGGCTTACTCGCGCGATTTTTCGTGTTTGGTTGAGGCAGATTTGCAGTAAAGAATCCGCAATCTTATTTTCAAACGATGCTGGGATGGGGGTTTGAGTGACAATTTCCGCGATCGCACACTCGGAAAAATGCCGCAGCAACCGTTCGCGATCGTAGAACTTTGGTGTATCTTGTAGCTGGATCTTCGGAAAACCGGACACACAAACTAAAGGCATCCATTCCACATAGCGTGGTAAATCAGTTTCGTACTGTGTTGAAACAATTTCCCATCCCGGATAAATCTCAAAGCTGGGTGCAATTTTGGCAGTTGTTTTTGGAGTTTTTGCAGTTGTTTTGGTTTTTGTCTCGCCCGCTTTCTTACGCCCGCGCGTGGCTTTCTCAGCGGGTTCGGATGTTTCGATGGGTGCGATCGCGATCGGAGCAGTTTCTCGATAGCGCAACGCCGGAATATAATGATCTTTCAGAACAATTTGCTTAAAACTTTGGGTGTAGTGATACCAAAATAGCAAGTCTGAACCAAACTGAACTTCTGCTAAATCGTAGAGAGCAAAAAAATGCAGATCGTTCAATACTTTAGTCAAAGTGTGGGTGGCGATGGACACACAATCAACTTCCCAATACTCCAACTCAAATGTTTCGGGTAACTCTGTCTCTAAATATCGCGCTAACTCTAAAGATGGTAACGGCTGGTTGTCGGCAGTGGGCAGTAAAAAATACCGAGGGACGATCGCGTATTCTAGCCCCATCGCACTTGTATTGCTGACTGGTTGCAGTTGAATCCCGGCTTCTTTCGTTAGAAACTCTCTTAACTGTGCCGTCTTCAATTGTCGGGGATGAACCTTAGCGGGCTGTTTTTTCTTTTCAGTGGTTTCAACCCAAATATAAAACGTTCCAGGTTGAATAAAATTCTCTTCTGCTTGAGGAATCCAAGTCCCGTGGAGGATTTTCATAGGTCATACCAAACGCAACCTTTGGCAGCCTATCATATCATCAATTAGCGGGAAAAGATAAGACGGCGGTTGAAACCGCTGCTATACAAACGATGTCCGCCTCCGCGGACTAAAGAGAATAAAATAATTTTACCGCGCTATCTTTAACCGGCGTCGGCAGGTTTTGCTTGTAGAGACGCGGTTTCAACCGCCTAGTTTTCTTTAATCGGCGCGGGCAGGTTTTGCTTGTGTAGATACGGTTAAAACCGCCGAGTCTTCTTACAAATTTAGAAAATATCAGTTAAATCCAAAACAAAACCGGGTAATACATCTTCACCTGACAGAGTTGCAGGTTCATCTAAAATTTCTACTTCTCTACCTTGACGGGAGATTTCTACTTTTCTATTTTTGCGATCGAGCAACCATCCCAACCTCGCTCCATTTTTCACATACACTTTCATTTTAGCCCGCAATTTTTCTAGGGAGTCAGTGGTCGATTCCCTTCGGGATAGCTTCGCTTCACGCAATTCCACCACAAAATCGGGACAAATCGGCGCAAATTTCTTTTTTTATTCCGCAGTTAAAGCATCCCACCGATTGCGCCGAATCCAAGCAGCGTCGGGAGAAATATCAGTACCGTCGGGCAGTTTAAATCCAGTTGAAGAATCAAAAGCAATTCCCAAATGCTTATTTTGACGGCTCCAACCTTCGAGTTGAAAACTTAGATCCGCATTCCGCCTGCCTGTATCGCTACTCGCAGGCGGCATAATAATTAATTCTCCCGTTGCAGTCCGCTCAAATCTTAAATCCCGGTTGTCTATACACAACTGAAAAAACTGCTCGTCTGTTAATTCGAGTGTTAATTCTAGGGGAGAATGTAGGGGGATAGTTTGTAATTCAATAACTGCCTCCAAATATTACACGAGTTGAATGTCAACAGTTAACAGTTAACCGTCAACTGTTAACAAACAAATAACTAAGTCTCTGTATAACCTTGGATATTTTCCGGTTCAAACTGCTGCAAAATCTTCGCAGCTTTCCCAGTCAAATCATCAGTACCCTTAACCGCAATCAAATATTTACCCGCATTCAAACGGTTGCGGTAGGGCAAAGCATCGCCGCTGCCAAAAGCCATGCCCCCGGCTCCGCCAACAACAAAGCTGCCCATCCCGCCGGCGATCGCACCTAGCACTCCGCCGATCGCGTGATCGCCAATTTCGCCCGCCCACGCAAAAGTCTTCAACTGAGTCATCAGACTGAAAGTAACCCCAGCAATAAAGCCAAACGGCACCAGCCAAACAGCCATGAGTTTAGCTTGTTTACTCGCTTGCTGGTTGGGGTCGATCAAGCCAAATTCATCAGCAGTTTTGTAGCCGCGGCCCAAAATGCTGACTTGCTTCATGGGCAAGCCTTCTTTTTCCAGAGCACTGTAGGCAGCTTCGGCTTGAATTCGATCGGGCAGTACGGCGATAAGATAATTCATTGACAATAATTCCTGATGGTTAGGCTCGGACACCTAGAAATAATTATAGTCGGAAAAGACATACTAGCTAAGCAGTTCGGGGATTTCCCGACCATCCGAGAGGGCGATCGCCCGCAAAGCTAAAATATTTCACGCAAAAAACGGCCTACCTTGACCGAATACAGATACAATTCAAACTGCACAAAGGCAAGCTTGAGCTGAGCTGTTAGATACTGCTCTAAGTCATAAGTCTCACTCAACTTTGAGCTCGCCAACGCTCGGTCTATTTTTACTATTGCACTCAATTGCTTGCTATGCCTAAAGTTCTAGTATCCGATCCGATCGACCAAGCCGGAATTGACATCCTCTCCCAAGTCGCGCAAGTTGACGTAAACACAGGACTCTCAGCCGAACAACTGGTACGAATTATTCCAGATTACGACGCTTTAATGATCCGTTCTGGCACCCAAGTTACCAAAGAAATCATAGAAGCCGGGAATTCACTTAAAATTATCGGCAGAGCCGGAGTCGGCGTAGATAATGTCGATGTACCCGCCGCTACCCGCAAAGGAATTGTAGTCGTCAATTCCCCCGAAGGCAACACGATCGCCGCCGCCGAACACGCGCTCGCCATGATGCTCTCGATGTCCCGCCACATCCCGGAAGCTAACGAATCCGTCAAAGGTGGTAAATGGGAACGCAACCGCTTTCTCGGCGTAGAAGTTTACAAAAAAACCCTCGGCATAGTCGGTTTGGGCAAAATCGGCTCCCACCTCGCCGCCGCAGCCAAAGCAATGGGCATGAAACTGCTGGCCTACGATCCCTTCATTTCCACCGAAAGAGCCGACCAGTTGGGCTGCCGCTTGGTAGAACTCGAACTGCTGATGCGCGAATCCGACTACATCACCCTACACATCCCCAAAACGCCGGAAACCCTGCACTTAATTAACGCTGAAGTGCTGTCAAAAATGAAGCCCACGGCCCGCATCATAAACTGCGCCAGAGGCGGCATCATCGACGAAGCAGCCCTCGCAGAAGCAATCAAAGAAGGCAAGATAGCCGGTGCAGCTTTGGACGTTTACGAACACGAACCCCTCGAAGCCGATTCCCCGTTGCGGAAGGTCGGCCAGAACATCGTGCTAACGCCCCACTTGGGAGCATCCACAGCGGAAGCTCAGGTGAATGTGGCGATCGATGTTGCTGAACAAATTCGCGATGTACTGTTGGGATTGCCCGCGCGATCGGCTGTCAACATACCTGGCATTTTCCCAGACTCGATCGAAAAACTCAAACCCTACCTGCAACTCGCCGAAACCCTCGGCAACCTCGTCAGCCAGCTAGCCGGAGGCCGAGTCGATTACCTCAACGTTCAACTCCAAGGCGAATTGGCCAGCAACCAAAGCCAGCCCGTAGTCGTTGCCGCCCTCAAAGGCCTGCTCTCCCAAGCCCTGCGAGAGCGCGTTAACTACGTCAACGCCAGCATTGAAGCCAAAGAACGCGGAATTCGCGTCGTCGAAACCAGAGATGCCTCGATTCGCGACTACACCGGCTCCCTGCACCTCTCGGCCAAGGGAACTCTCGGCGAACACACAGTCACGGGTGCAGTGCTCGGCGAAAGCGAAATTCGGATTACCAGCGTTGACGATTTCCCCGTCAACGTTTCCCCCACTCACCACATGCTGTTTACCCTGCACCGCGATATGCCGGGGATTATTGGCAAAATCGGTTCCCAATTGGGCAGTTTTAATGTCAATATTGCCAGTATGCAGGTAGGCCGTAAAATCGTGCGAGGCGATGCGGTGATGGTTTTGAGCCTTGATGACCCTCTACCAGAGGGGATACTGGCGGAGATCCTAAAAGTTCCGGGAATTCGGGATGCTTACACAGTAAATCTTTGACGGATTTTGGAGTTTAGATTTTGGATGCAAGCGCTGATAATTGGTAATGGGTAATTGGTCATTGGTCATTGGCCAGAAAGCGGGAATTTTTCTATTAGCCAATCCTCCTTCCTCATTTCCCAGTCTCCAGTTCCCTTGGGCCAATCTAAAATCTAAAATCTAAAATCTAAAATCGTTGACCCTCTACCAGAGGGGATACTGGCGGAGATCCTAAAAGTTCCGGGAATTCGGGATGCTTACACGGTAAATCTTTGACGGATTTAGAAGTTTAGATTTTGGATGCCAGGACTGATAATTGGTAATGGGTAATTGGTCATTGGTCATTGGCCAGAAAGCGGGAATTTTTCTATTAGCCAATCCTCATTCCTCACTCCCCAGTTCCCAGTCTCCAGTTCCCGTGGGCCAATCTAAAATCTAAAATCTAAAATCTAAAATCGTTGACCCTCTACCAGAGGGGATACTGGCGGAGATCCTAAAAGTTCCGGGAATTCGGGATGCTTACACGGTAAATCTTTGACGGATTTAGAAGTTTAGATTTTGGATGCCAGGACTGATAATTGGTAATGGGTAATTGGTCATTGGTCATTGGTCTGAAAGCGGGAATTTTTCTATTAGCCAATCCTCATTCCTCACTCCCCAGTTCCCAGTCTCCAGTTCCCTTGGGCCAATCTAAAATCTAAAATCTAAAATCTAAAATCGTTATGGCACATAGCTGGTGGGAAATTAGAATTCTTTGCGATCCGGCGCTGGAAGATATCATCTTTTGGCGTCTGGAACGGTTTAACTGTCGGGGAACTGCTACTGAGATCAAAAGCAATTCCTGCCTGATGTCGGCTTATTTGCCCGAAGAACAGGCAGGATTGCTGGATTTGGCCGCTCTGTCTCTGTGGCTGCGCCAAGATGCTCTGTGTGCAGGTTTGCCCCTACCTGCGATGCAGTGGGATTTGATTGAAGACGAAGACTGGGGCAGCACTTGGAAGGAGCACTGGCAGCCTCAAGAAGTGGGCGATCGCTTTTTAATTAATCCGGCCTGGCTGCCCTTACCGACGGATACCGATCGCGTCATTTTGCGTTTAGATCCGGGTGTGGCTTTCGGTACCGGTGCTCACGCTACTACTCAACTTTGTCTGGAGTCGCTGGAAATGCGTCTCGGTTTTGATGACAGCAAGTGCGTAGTTGCGGATATCGGGTGCGGATCGGGTATTTTGTCGATCGGCGCAGTGTTGTTGGGCGCTACAAAAGTTTATGCTTTGGATACTGATCCTTTGGCAGTGCGATCGACCATTAGCAACAGACTACTCAACCGCGTTAATTCTCAGCAGTTGGTTGCAGAGCTCGGAAGTATCGATCGCTTGAAGGAAATGGTCGATGAGCCGATCGACGGTTTGATCTGCAACATTTTAGCAGAAGTAATCATTGATTTAATCCCGCAGTTCACCGCAATTAGCAAACCCACTACTTGGGCCGTGCTCAGCGGCATTTTGCTCGAACAAGCTAAGCCAATTGCTGACACTCTCGAACAGCACGGCTGGATTGTTGCTACTCTGTGGAAGCGCCAAGATTGGTGCTGTTTTAACATTCGGCGCAGTTAACAATATGGTAATTGCTAATTCCTAATTGCTAATTGGTAATTTTGAATTCATGTTTCATCTTTGGGAAGTGAATTTAAATAAATCTCGCACCTGAAAATAAACCGCGCCAGCCCAGTAAAAACCATTTACCAAAATTAACAACGTTTTTCCAGCATAAGAATTAACAAAACCAAAAACGCGGTAAGTTGACAGCAGCACTAACAACATTTCTACAAAAGAAACAATTGACCCGTAGTGCTTTCTATCCCAATAAGAAATCGGACTGATAAAACGGTAATTGCTGAACGGAAAAAAGTGCCGATGAGCGTCGTTATTGTGGACAGGCAAATCTCCCAGAGAGTGCAGTATCATGCTAATAAACAGAATTTGCACACTTTGCCAGCCAAAGTAATAAGCAATTAGCAAACCAATAACCGCAAGGGGAATTGAATGAAACAGAGCTACAATATTTTGCACAAAAGGCTCATAATATGCTTCTGACCAAATTGTAGCTGCGGGCAAGCGAGCAATGTATTTCGCCCAAAAGTAAAATAAAAATATCGGAATATCCGGCAAAATTCCGCCGATCGCAATAATAATGAGATTAGCTGGCGGCAGTTGCGGTTTGCCGAGAATTGCGAGATTGATAATAGCGTGGCTGGGAGTTTTCATCAGTAGGGTGCGTCAACTAGGATTATCTTATTCATAATTAATCAGATATGAGCTGACGCACCCTACTTGTGAGATAATTGGCTCGTGTTACAAGAAAGGTTGCACTCGATCGATCAACTGCGCCGCTTGCATCACTCCCTCAATTCGATCGACCTCAGCGCCATTTTTGAACAACACCAAAGTCGGCAAAGCATAAATGTGATGCTGCGACGCCAACTGTTCGTACTTATCGGTGTCAATTTTGACAACCATCAGCTTGTCTTTCATCTGACCACTCACTTGTTCCAAAATCGGTGCCATCATCTGACAAGGCCCGCACCAAGTAGCGTAAAAATCTACCAACACCGGCAAGTCAGAGCCCGATAGTAACTCCTCAAAACTGCTGAACTGTTTTTGAACTGCCATAAGACAAAATAATTTTTTGGGTTCTGGCTCGATTTTAGTGCAAAATTCTCTGGTAGATTGCGAGGATACAATTATGGAATTATTACCAGAGACTTTTCAGAGATTGCGGGGCCAAGTTGCTGTCGTGACCGGTGCGTCGCGGGGAATCGGCCGCGCCGTTGCTTTAACACTAGCAGCAGAGGGCGCTAAAGTCGCCGTCAACTATGCGAGTTCGAGTGCTGCTGCTGATGAGGTGGTAGCAGAAATAGTCGCTGCTGGAGGAGAATCTGTGGCGCTTGCAGCAGATGTCTCGAAAACTGACCAAGTAGATTTACTCACCAGTAATGTCATGGAAAAATGGGGACGGATTGACATTTTGGTGAACAATGCAGGCATTACTCGCGATACTTTGCTGCTGCGGATGAAGTTGGAAGATTGGCAAGCTGTGATTGATTTGAATCTAACCGGCGTGTTTTTGTGTGCGAAAGCGGCCAGTAAAATCATGCTGAAGCAGCGAAGCGGCCGAATTATTAATATTGCTTCGGTTGCTGGACAAATGGGCAATCCAGGACAAGCTAATTACAGTGCGGCGAAGGCTGGGGTAATTGGGTTTACTAAAACTGTGGCGAAGGAGTTGGCGAGTCGCGGGATTACTGTGAATGCAGTTGCACCGGGTTTTATCACTACAGATATGACTAAAGATGTCAAGTCTGATGAGATTTTGAAGTTTATTCCGCTGGGGAGATACGGGGAAGTTGAGGAAGTTGCGGGGATGGTGAAGTTTTTGGCGGCGGATGCGGCGGCGGCTTATATAACAGGGCAGGTTTTTAATGTGGATGGGGGGATGGTGATGGCTTAGATTTGGGGATTTTTTTAACCGCAGATGCCCGCGGATGAAGGCGGATATTTGCGGTTAATAATTACTTGAAGGCTGCACGCAACTGACTGAGGACTTTTTTGTATTTTGCAATACGTTGAAAATCTGCCTCTGTGGGATTGGCGATGCGACGCAGATCGAGGTTATGAGTAACATCAGCGATTTTGACTCGCAGTGCGATCGGGTTGGCAATCACACGTTCTAAATAAGCTGGATAAGCTTCTCCTTCTATTTTGGTAATCGCCTGGATCGCCGAGACGATAACTTCTGGAAAACCTTCGCTTCTAAGTTGCTCAAGTGTAAGTTCAGAATCTTCGACCGCATCGTGTAGAACCGCTACGATTTTTTGCTCTATAGAATTTACATTTTCCATCACAAATAGCGGATGATCGAGATAGGGATTGCCTGCCTTATCGACCTGCCCCTCATGAGCTTTTGCTGCGATCGCGATCGCTCGTTTAAGTAATAATTCGTACTCGTAATTCGTATTTGACAACATAGTAAAGAAGTCCTTTATTAAAGTTTCAGTCCCCTCGCGGGGAAAGCGTAGGGTGGGAATTTTTATTTTAAATATTCCTGCAACAATTTCCAAGCCATGTGAGTACCTTCCCCGGCGTTGACTTTTTCAAAGTCTACATCTTTTCTCAAAACTACCAAACCCACACCTTCTTTGATTTCTATTTTTTCACAATCGCTCACTCTCGCCAAAAAAAGGTGGTTTTTTTGTAAAACTTTTCTATCATTTTGAGTCTTTTGGTGAGTAAAAGTTGTGATAAATTCCATTGTGTAATAATTGATTGTGAGGCAAGTTTCTTCCTCCAATTCTCGCACGGCTGCCTGCTGTGGACTTTCTCCAATGTCCACGCCACCACCAAAAGTAGAAAGCATTCCTTGACTGGCAATACCGGGAATATTATCTCGCAGTTGTGCCGCAATCTGACCGTTGGGGAGCATGAGAAAAATGCGAACTATTGACTGAGGAATATTCATCTTATCGAGGGAATAACAAAACTCAAAAAAGTGGATCTAGAGTTTTCTAATTTGAATCCAAATTTTCCTAATCCAATTGTACACCGCAGCATACAAAGCCCGCACTTTATTGACAAAAGTTTGCCAAATATCACCTTCCCTTACCTCAGAAACTTCTTCGATTTCTACGGGCAGCGGCGGCATCCCGACTACTTCATAGAGCGGATATTCGCCGCTTTTTCCCGGAATTTCAACTAATATGCACCGATCGACGATCGCCAATTCCTTCACTTCCTGATAAGTATCCTCGGAAATCAATAAACTTGTTCCTACTTGCTTGTTCGCAGCTTCAATCCGGCTGGCAAAATTCACCGCATCTCCGATTGCCGTCACCGTCTGATTTTTCGACGCCCCCAAATTCCCCACAACCACCAAACCGCAGTGGATGCCAATCCCAATCCGCAACGGGTGACGGTATAAAGTCTCAAAATAGGGATTGAGTTTCTCTAGTTCCTCCAGCATCTCCACCCCAGCCCTCACCGCTTGTTCCGCCGCCTTGTCGGGATTTTCCAACCCAAACAGCGCCATAAAACCATCTCCCATGTAATTATTAATCATGCCACCATTCCGGTTGATTACATAACCCATTCTTTGGAAATAGCGATTTAAAACATAGATTACGTCGTAGGGTAACAGCGATTCTGCAAAAGGCGTAAATCCTCGAATATCCGCAAACAAAATTGCAATTTTCTTCTCTTGACCCACAGGAGTAGAAATCAACTTTCCGGCCATTTCGTCGTTAAATGATTCCAAGTCTTCAGAATCGATCGCCAATCGGCGCAAAATCACCTTGCCGCCAGCAATCTGCGTCTGACAAGCCAGCCTAATTTCGGGCTCTAAACGCAATTTTTTGGCAAGTTCCTCCTCCGGCGAAGTGCGCGGAGAGCAAAATTCCAAACCTTCGACAATCAATACCCGGCAAGTCGAACATCGGGCGCTACCGCCGCAGATGTGGGTGTGGGGAATGTCGGCACGCAGAGAAGCTTCGAGAATTATATCGTCGTCGTCTATCTCGATCGTGCGATCGTCCGGCAGATAGTGAATCTGTGGCATACGTGGCGCGTTTAGCTAATTAGCGAGGAATCTCGCGGACATCTGTTATTGCAGCGAACCTTTATGCAAACCCGGTTTCTCGGCATTTTTTCTGTATCCCCTGATTCCTTAACTATAAGTCGCGATCGGCATTTTCTTCTCGTTGCGTCAGCTCAAGCGCCCAACTGACACCAGTTTAAAAAAAGAAAGCAACTTTACGCAAGAGTCGAACTCTTAGCTGATCATTCATCCTCAATTCTAAAATCTAAAATGGTATAACTGAGCACTAAAACCCATCGCACCGTGAAAGTACCCCCATTCAAGCTGTGGAGTTAATCTAAAATCTAAAATCTAAAATCTAAAATAGACTTACATAATTCTTAATAAATTTCCTATCGCCCAACCCCTATAAATCCGTTATAAAATCCCCTTCAACCGCCATCTATTTTAGGATTTTGCAGAGTTTTGCTGTGCAACCCTTACTTGGCAATAGTTTTAGCTTTTTGGCTCTATAACCACCAGCCAATTTTCGTGAGATAGAATAGCAGCATCTTTAAAACCACTATAACCATGACTTCATCAACAGCCCTACAAAACATCGAAAACCACATTCCCATCGTGGGAAATATCCATACCAAAAGTCCGATCGCCTACGGAGCAACCAGGCTCGCAGTCAGTGCAGTTAACGCTGCCCACATGGCAGTAGCAGAGTCTTATATCAATGGATTAGAAGTCCCTGATTCTGTATTGCGATCGCTTTTTGATACCTGTATGCCCGTATTATTTCGGTACTTTCCCTCTCTGCTTATGGCCTACGAATGGGTACTGACAGAAACAGACCGCACCGCCGAAGGGTCCCGGGATTTAATGAAAATTCACTACGACTTGCCTCAAGCAATGCTGAATTCGATGTTAGGCGACGGCAAACTCATTTATCCTAAATACACCATGGGGTTGTGGGAAAAAGGAGCGGTCAACCTTGAACAATCGCAAATGCAGATGATTGATGATGTGATTGAGAAGCTAGACATTCAGGATGGCGATCGCATTTTAGACTTTGGTTGCGGTTGGGGTTGCGTTCCCAATTACATTCTTTCCAAATTCCCCAATGTCCAGTTTACTGGCATTAACCTCAGCCACAACCAATGCGAGTATATGCGTCAGAAGATGCAAGACCCCGAAAGCTACCTCAGTTCCGGTCGATTTACCCTATATGAAGGCGATTTGAACGACGCCAACTTCGAGACAAAATTTGACAAAATTCTCTCCATCGGAGTTTTTGAGCATGTAGGCAATTTAACGAAGGGTTTCCAAAAGCTTGCCTCTTTCCTGAAGGATAACGGCAAAGTTTTCATTCACATTATCACAGTCCGCATTCCCAACAATATGTCCAGCCCTTTCCTCCACAAATACATTTTCCCCCACGGTCGTATCTGGAAATACGATGCCGTTGCCAGCCACAACAAAGACCTCAAAACGATAAAAAACTGGTATCTCAACGGATACAATTACTCTACAACCTTAGTTAATTGGCTGAAAAATTTTGATGATTCTCAGGCAATAGTCAAAGATTTAGACTACGGCATGGACTATGGCAAATTTCGTCGCATCTGGCGGTTTTTCTTGATTTGGGCGGAAACTCTTTTCGCGAGTTGCGATGGTGAATATATCGGCAACGGCCAATATTTAATGGTTCGTGCATAACCGCTAATCAGTAGACAAAGCTCAAAAAGCTCAACAACAGAACACCCCGAACCCCGACATCTCAAAGAAGTCGGGGTTCTTGAGTGCGAGCTACTTATCGGGAGAATGAAACGTTTCAACTTAGATTTAGGGCGATCGAGAAGTGTTGCCTTCTTTTGAGGAATTTTTCTGAGTTTAAAAAAATCCGGAATAAGATTATTGCTCGGTGAATAAGACCTATATCAAGCGTGAGCCTGCACAATACTTTTTAAACTCCCTCCTCGATCGGTAGCGATGATGTCCGATATTTTACTACAAAAAGAGAGTTGATTTATACAATGGTAGACAATATGAAACCTTCTCTTCCTCAAGACGACCCGAACCAAGAACAGCGCAAAGATTCCTTGAATCGTCAGCAACAAGCTTATCAGTTTGACTATGAGTGTTTATCACCTTTGGCATTATTGAAAAATGTGCCGGCAGTCGAGAACTTTTCGAGCAAGTATCTTGCAGAACGGCTATTAGCAACATCGGAACTTCCAGCAAATATGCTGGCAGCCGATTCGAGAACTTTTCTCGATCCCCTCGACGAACTCCAAGACTATGAAGACTTTTTTACTTGGCTGCCGCTACCTGGAGTTGCCAAAATTTACCAAACCGATCGCTCTTTTGCAGAACAGCGCCTGTCTGGAGCAAATCCGATGGTGCTTCGCCTGCTAGATGCCAGCGATCCTCGGGCAGAAACGCTGAGGGGTCTTTCCAGTTTGCACCCATTATTCGATCTGCGCCAAGAGTTGCAGGACAAAAACATTTACATTGCCGATTACACAGGTACTGACGAACACTATCGCGCGCCTGCTCTGGTTGGAGGCGGAACCTATGAAAAAGGCAGAAAATACTTGCCGAAACCACGGGCTTTTTTCGCTTGGCGGTGGACGGGAGTCCGCGATCGCGGTGAAATGACACCTATTGCCATTCAACTAGATCCGACGCCCGGTAGCCATGTCTATACCCCATTCGATCCTCCTGTCGATTGGCTGTTTGCGAAGCTCTGCGTGCAAGTAGCAGATGCCAATCACCATGAAATGAACTCGCATTTAGGTCGAACTCATCTGGTGATGGAACCAATCGCGATCGT
This sequence comes from Microcoleus sp. AT9b-C3, assembly GCF_036705485.1. Taxonomy (NCBI): domain Bacteria; kingdom Bacillati; phylum Cyanobacteriota; class Cyanophyceae; order Oscillatoriales; family Microcoleaceae; genus Microcoleus; species Microcoleus sp. AT9b-C3. The sequence goes on from NZ_JAUBUR010000037.1 coordinate 22,710, forward strand.
CACCGCCCGACAGTTGGCTAAAAATCACCCGCTTAGCCTGCTGCTGAAACCGCACTTTCGCTTTATGTTGACCAACAACGATCTGGCGCGTTCTCACTTGATCGCTCCCGGCGGGCCCGTCGATGAATTGCTAGGCGGCACCTTGGCTGAGACAATGGAACTGACTAGAGAGGCGTGCAGTACGTGGAGTCTCGATCAATTTGCCTTGCCCGCTGAACTGAAAAATCGGGGAATGGATGACCCCAATCAACTGCCTCACTATCCTTACCGAGATGATGGATTGCTGCTGTGGGATGCGATTGAAACCTTTGTATCGGGCTATCTTAGATTCTTTTACCCGACAGAGATCGCGATCGCGCAGGATATAGAACTGCAAACCTGGGCTAAAGAATTAGCGTCTGATAACGGCGGTAAAGTCAAAGGAATGCCAGACCACATCGACACAGTTGAACAATTAATTGCAATTGTCACAACTGTAATTTTTACCTGCGGCCCGCAGCATTCAGCACTCAATTTTCCCCAGTATGACTACATGAGTTTTGCCGCCAATATGCCCTTGGCCGCCTACCGGGACATTCCTAGAATTACTGCTTCGGGTACTCTAGAAGTGATTACGGAAAAGGATATTTTACGGTTACTTCCTCCGTACAAACGAGCGGCTGACCAACTGCAAATTCTGTTTATTTTGTCAGCTTATCGGTATGACCGTTTAGGTTATTACGATAAATCTTTCCGAGAACTCTACCGGATGAGTTTCGACGAAGTTTTTGCGGGAACGCCGATCCAACTTTTAGCCAGACAGTTCCAGCAAAATTTGAATATGGCAGAACAAAAGATTGATGCCAACAATCAAAAACGAGTCATTCCTTATTTTGCTCTCAAGCCTTCGTTGGTGCTAAATAGTATCAGTATGTAGAATTAAAAATTCAGCAGGATATCTCAAAGTAAGGTGTGCAGTACACACCTTACTCTGTATTGGTCGTTAGCGTCGGTTTTTAGTTGTAGTCTGGGGGAAACTTGTGAGCGTAACGGGTGTATTTAGCTAGATCAAAGGTGTTACACCAAAATTATCAAGAGGGCAATTTACCGAAGTTTTCCCTAAATAATCAGTTAAGGTGACTTCATCTTTGTAATGCCGAGGAGTTTGCATTAACAATTGCCAAGCTTCACCAGCATCAAGTAAATTCATCCGCCCGGGATAGTGAGTTTGGAGCAACTCTTGAACCAAAGGGTAATAGTCTGAGTTAAGACTAGGGAAAATATGATGCTCCGTGTGATAGGAAAAATTGAAATGCAACAAATCAACTATTTTGGGAACCCGTATTGAAAGACTATTAATCAGCGGGTCATTAACACTCGTCATCCGACAAATCAGGTGATTTGTGTAGATATAAAACATTGCAACTGTATGACCGATTGCTAAGGGTAGCAAGTACCCAAGAACGATTTTTAGCGGATGAAACTCTAAATAGAATAAAATGCTAAAATGCAGGCATAAAACCGCAAACAACTCAAGAGCAATTTTCAATCTATCTTTCTGACTGACTGTGAATGCAGCGGGCACATAATCCACAATTTTATTATTAAACAATAGGCTCGACGAGAGGTGGCAAAATTGATGAAATAACCACGATGCTGGAAGTCCTACTATTAATAACCAAGATGGATTATCAATCGCTGGCGCAAAGAAATTATGAATCCATTTTCCCCAACTATTCGGCTGCTTGTCAAGGTAATTGCGATCCGGATCTTCTAGATAATTTGTTTGACTGTGATGTACAATGTTATGAACATATTTCCACTGAGTTGAAGGCATAAACATCATTGCAAACCCTATAAAACTAATTATATGATAAGTCATACGAGACTTTTTATTGACGCTACCGTGCATGAAGTCATGCGCGAAAAATCCCATAGTTACGATACTATTACCCATACTTAAAGCTAAAGGTAAATAAAGCCATAGAAGATAGATGGGCCACTGATCTAGACGAGCGGCAATTCCCCAACCCAGTAGCAAAATGACCATATTAATGAACAGTATAACCAACTTACTAGAATCTGGTTTAAAGGCTTCTGATGGCAGGAGTGGGCGCAATTTCTTAGCGTATACCGAGTGGTGAATTAGCGTTTCTTCGCCTAAAGTCGGCGTTGGCGTCTTGTCTAGAGTATTGAGTGATTTTTCTGATTTCATGTGAGCGCTAAGAGTATTTTCATGTGACTTAATAAGTTTCTAAATTTAATTAGAGTCCGTACCCGATTTTAGATTGAACCCACATAAATCCGGCGGCTTATTGTTAGGATGCAGAGATTTTATCGGTCTCCACTGCGGCTATCCGGGAGCTTGCGATCAAATTGCTTTAGATCAAGGCTGCCTGATTGTTCTACCCAGATATTATTGTATCCTATAAAAAGATTTTTGGAACAAATATTAAAGGCTTACGCATCGACGATAGTCTCCCACTTTTCAGTTTGGTTTAATCTCAATAAGCTGTTACCCATTTAAATTGGAAATTAGGGGCAGGCTAGAAGCCCGTCCCACAAGAGTTTGATTGATTTTTGACATACAGTTTAAATGTAGAACAGCTTAACCAATCCTAAATAGCCTCTAAGATTAAAAAAGTCCGTTTCCCTGAACAATTTCTTTAATTGTCGTCAGCGTATCTAACCCGATCAATCCCCGGCGATAACCTTTTTGGTTGGACATTCCCAAAAATATCGCATCTCCCCGATTTTGATAACGCCAAAACCGAGGTGAGGCATTAATAAAAGTTGAGGCGCTGTTAACATCCAGAGCAAATTGGCGACTTTCTAAGTAAGATTCAGTGGCGATGCAGTCAGCGTGACCACTGCTGTAGCGGTTGATCCAGCCGATCGCAATCTCTAAACTATCGACAACTTTAAACGCTATGGTTTTGTTTAAATACGGTTGAGTCCACTCGTATGGTTCCGCCAGCTTCAAGTCGGGGAAATCTGCAACAAGATCCGCATCGGCGCTAATTTGAAAGCCTTTTTCTTTTAAACTGTTCCACAGCCTGACTAAGGAAGAAGGCTTTTGGTTGCGATCGATGAGCACTTTCTCGATCGCATTAACAGGATCGGGCACGCTTTGATGGCTGTCCAAAATCATCCACCTTGCCATCTCCAAACTGCCAGTCGGTGACCAATAAAGGTAACAATTTCCCATTGCCGACCTCAGAACTGGTGCTGTGCACAACCTTACCACCTGCTGCACCAAACTTGGTCGGCCGTAAGGAATAATTAAATTGAGATATTGGTCTTGAGTGACCAATTCTCTGATCGAAGCGCCCCGATCCGGTGGTAGTACCTGCAAACATCCCGAAGGCAAACCGACCTCATCGATCGCCGACACCAAAGCTTCTCCAATTACTGTATTAGTTTGCCAGCTTTCGCTGCCGCCTTTAAGAATCAAACTGTTAGCACTTTTGAGAGACAAACCTGCCGCGATCGCCCCCAACTCTGGAAACGCCTCGTAAATTAGAGCGATCGCCCCCAGGGGTAGCGACTGACAGTAAACCTGACAGCGATCGACCTGATAAGAAGCATTGATCACCCTGCCGATCGGATCTGGCATTTCCCCCAACCGTTCCAGAATTTGCACAGTTGTCTTGATCCGTTCCGGCGTCAGCTTCAGCCACTCCACAATCAAGTCGGGAATCGCCATGTCCCGACTCGCTTCTAGATCCAGAGTATTTGCTTCTAAAATGTCATTTTGCCGCCGTTTCAGCGAGCCCGCCATCGCCTGCAAAGCAGCCGCGCGATCGGCACTCTTTGTCGTAGCCAACTCCAAAGAAGCTTGATAAGCGCGACGCGCGACATTTGCGGCATCTGATGAATGGGTAAAATCCTCTATTATCATCTAGCTAACGCCTATAAGCCAGCCATACCATCAGCGCCGGCAGCATTGCTAGCAGCACGGCGACCATTGCCCACAGAATAATATTCGGGCCCGGCGAGTGCAGCGCCAAGGGCAACCAAATCACTAGCGGCACCAATATCATACCCAAAGCCAGTGGCAAGTAATGGGCCTTCAAACCCGGATGCGCTCTGTTCCACTGGTTCCCTGTCCACCGCCAAGCCTGCTTGTAAGGATAGTTCGTTGATAGTTGCTCAATCACGTATCCACTTTCGTCCAATACAAATATTTGTTGACAGCGGTTGCAGCCAAAGGCTTCTGTCAACGTTATGGGAACTAGACGACCCCGGCGTCGGCAAGGACAGGGGTACTCATCGTTTAAGTCAATCTTTGGAGCTTTTTGAGATGGCACTAGCGATCGGATAAAAAAAGCGTTTTTGCAAAAATAATCGTTAACATATCCACTTAATCAAACTTGTCAATTCCGCCCTAGCGAGGCTTTCAACTGCCTATTCCGAGGTATCGCCCAATCGGCAATTTTGACTTGCAAGTTCTGCATTCAATATTACCACTAACTTAGGTATTTTCAACCATCCTTAGGAGTAGACCGAAAAATTTCTTGATTTACTTTCCGGTTTTCTTGATTTTTTATCTTCTAAAGCGGGTGACGCGATTCGAACGCGCGACATTCACCTTGGCAAGGTGACGCTCTACCACTGAGCTACACCCGCATTTCCTGCGGTATTAACAATATTGTCTCACTTCCCGAAATTTGTCAAGTCTTTTTAGTAATTTTTTTTCACAAACCCAGTAAACCCCTCTCAAACCCAGTCCCCACCTGAACTTTCAGCAGCCAGATTCTTAACCAAATCAGTAATTGTGAAAATTGACCGCCATCGGCCAACTGCAAAGCTACAATCAAGCTGGAATTGTGGGAGAACACTGTCATGTCAGATTTAAATCGCGGAATCATGAAGTTCAAGGGAGCTGACAGTCCTATAGCGATCGCCATTTCGGCGATTGTCATTGCCGGCGGAATCGGCTTCTTGATCTGGTGGGCGCTGCAATCAGCCTACACCTTTAGCTAACAGACTACGCAAACGTAAAACTTATAAGACCTTGCTCAGAAGGCAGAATTTAAGAAAAATTCTGTCTTTTGCATTTTTTTGCCCTCAGACAGCACTTGCCAAACAGTCGTAGGATGCTTATCTTGATTTTGATGACTCTTGCATTCTCGTAACTCACCTATATGCGATCGCTTGTCTTGACGATAGCTCTTCTTTGTTTAGCCACCCCCGCTGTTGCCACAACCTGCGAGGAAAGCTTTCAAAAAAAAGGCGACTTTTTCAATGGTGCAGCCTTTTCTGCGCGCGTTCAGGTTGAGGGGTTATCAATAGAAAGAGCCTTTTCGCAATTGCGACCCATTTTAGCCCGCGAGGGTATCAAGACTGTCAGCACCGATGTGAACCTGGGTGTCATGAAAGCGGAAAATCCCGCAACAGCATTTCAGCGTGCTTTGCCGATCGATGTATTTGCCTCACAGGATGGCAATCTATTAAATGTCGAGATGATCTTTACCATTCCGAGTGGGGTGGGTGCAAGCAGGGATACCGTGAAAAAATATTTGTGTGGTGCGCTAAATCAATTATTGCCCAAAAGTAAGTAAACCCGCCCCGACGAAAATATTATGGTCGATCGGACACGATCTGAAATATCGTTGCGCGCGATCGATCTGCTTCCTTACCAGAAAGAATTGGTTTAAAGCCGGAATCCTTTCAGGGAGAAATTAAAAGAAGACTATTCATTACTCCAATCCTCGGACTTCCAGGTAGAGGTCTCTATCAACTGTCAACTGTCAACTGAATGAAGATGCCCGACTCACAATAAATAATATCTATTGACCTCTCCAATGATTATTGTGGAACAGGCATCCTGCCTGTTAAAGACCTGCTTTTCTGGAGAGGTCTATTCCTCATCAGCGAGGGTGGTGATCGCGCAAAAACCTCGATCGCCTTCAAAAGCCGGCTGATCTGCTTCAACTTATCCCCAGAGAGTTCCCATATCGACTACTTTTGTAGTACACTTGTAATCAGAGCGCCAGGAGCGCGCAGTTATCAGACTCAAGTGTTTGCAAGGGTTGTATCGCAAAAAGAATTATGGCAAGCTTTCAGGACATCTTCAAATACTACAGTCGCTACTGGAAAATCTCCGTTTACAGCATAGGCGCATCCAGCGTTTTGGCACTAGCCGATTTGCTTGTTCCCTACGCGATCGGTCAAATATTAAACGTATTGTCGGGTCAACCTACAGATACAGTAACGCAAAAACTCATAACAGCGATCGCCTCTGTTACCCAGCACTCACCCAACAAAATATTATCGCTATCCGTCTTGCTGGGCATAATTTTTCTGGTAACAGTCGCAAAAGCACCCGTACAGCCTTGGGTGGCAAATTGGTTCCACTGGGCGATACCATTGAGGGCGAGGCGCGATCGAATGAGAAGTGCGATCGGCAAAATCCTCACCTTACCCCTAGAATTCTACGACGAAAACAACGCCGGACGGATTGCCAGCCGTATCGCCAAAGGCATCGCCAACCATACTTGGACTTACCCAGAAATTGCCGGCGAATTCATCCCCGAAGTCGTCCGCTTAATCGGCATTTTTGCCGTTATCTGCTTAATTGAGTGGCGGATTGGCTTATTAATTTTGGTTTCATTCCTATTTATCCTCAGTTTCACCCTCAAAGGCCTGCAAGGGGTGACTGCGCGGGAAGAAATTCTGGATGAATACATCGAAGATACCGAAAGCCGCAACTCGGAAATTATCACCAACATCAAAACAGTCAAAGCTTTTGCGACAGAAAGCGATGAACTCAAAAGGCAAACAACCAGACTCGATCGCGAATTAAAAGTCGTGATCAACCGCATTCACAAAGGATACGTCACCCTGGGGACATACCAGCAGACGATCGTCCAGTTGTGTTTGTTTTCAGTTCTCGGTTTTAGTCTAGCAGCCACGGTTGCAGGCAAAATTTCCCTCGGATATTTTGTTACCGTGTACACCCTGGCAAGCATGGCCTATTCCCAACTGCGTCCGATTAGCATTATCGCTGAATTATTGGCGCGGCGTTATTCTTCAATGATCCGGTTCCACGAGTTTATGCAAACGCCAGACGGTGTTGATGCGGTCAATTTAGCAGAAAATGCTCGATCGGCGTCGCCTTATAAATTTACCGGCAAAGTTGAATTCAGCGGTTTGACCTTCGGGTACGACAGTCAAAAACCCGTTTTGCAGGATGTGAATTTATTGATTCATCCCCGTCAAACTGTAGCATTAGTCGGGCGATCGGGTTCCGGGAAATCGACTTTAGTTAAACTTCTGTTTCGCTACTTTGAACCCAACTCCGGCCGCATTCTGATCGACGGCGAAGACATTCGCAGCTTAGACGTGACTCGCTACCGCCAGCGTTTAGCCATTGTCCACCAAGAAGTAGACGTTTTTAACGGTACTTTGCTGGAAAATTTGACTTACGGAAACAGAAATGCAACTTTCGAGCAAGTTGAAGATGCTTGTCGCATTGCCAAAGTAGACGATTTTGTGCGGCTGTTGCCCCAAGGTTACTATACCGTTGTCGGGGAGAGAGGAATGCGGTTGTCCGGCGGTCAGCGGCAGCGGTTGGGGATTGCGAGGGCGCTGTTGGTGGAGCCGGATGTGTTAATTTTTGATGAGGCTACTTCTAGTTTGGACTATGAGTCGGAGCGATCGATCCAGCTAGCCATGCAGAATATTCTCGGTACCCGCACCACCATAATTATTGCCCACAGACTGAGTACAATTCGCGAAGCCGATACGATCGTCGTACTCGACGGCGGTAGAATCGTCGAAGTTGGCAGCCACGAAGAACTTTTGAGTCAACAAGGCATTTACCGCCGCCTCCACTCCCTGCAAGAAACCGGGGAATTAGTGAATTAGGGATTTCCTCTCAGTCTAGACTTAGGGTGCTCCGGGCGGGCACCCAGCCTAGACTTAGCAATGCACACCTTAAATAGTGTTCAATTTTTCATTCTGCCACTAACTTACTTATGTGTTCTCAAGTGAATCATTAGAGTTTTAAATATAATGTTGCAAATAAAGATTCTGGTGCTAGGATTTATAACTGTGATAGAAATGGGTCGATGCCCGAGTGGTTAATGGGGGCGGACTGTAAATCCGCTGGCTACGCCTACGCTAGTTCAAATCTAGCTCGGCCCACCTCAATTTAATAAAAAGTTAAAATTTAAGAATTAAAAATTAATTTTTTAATTGGAGGTTCTTAATTTTTTATGCCCGTGTAACTCAGTGGTAGAGTACCTCCTTGGTAAGGAGGAAGTCACGAGTTCAAATCTCGTCACGGGCTTGCTATTCTCTGCTATATACCTCAAGGATTTCAGGTTCATCGCACAGCAAGAAGGTTAGTTTTCCGCTCAACTTTCGCGCCCATGATTTTCTAATATCTCCAAAACGACTTCCATATCTGTCAAGTTGGCGCCGGACTTTTTCCCTCTGACTGTGAACTGGTTGAGTAAGTCGGCCGGGGGAGCATCTCATATTGGTAAAAACACTTCTTCTAGCTCCTTCCTTCTTCCTCTGTCCTCTTGGCTCCAGGCTCCAGTTTCTAGCTTGGCTGCTTTCATTGAGATGCTCCCGGCGGACACTTCTACAAACTCATCACAATATTGTCCCCATATCGAATTCCCGGACTTGTTCAAGAAATCGGGAATCTAATCATCCTCATCCAATCCCAGTGGGACGAAATATTGACTGTAAACCACACTATCCGGCTCCCAAAGAGGTCGCCAATAAACATTTTGCATCACCGCTTTTTCCCCATCACCCTCAGCAGGCCACTGAAAACTGACGATCGCAATATTGCTATATCCCACAATCTCATCACCCTCTTGCAGCCAGCGATTGCGCCACAACAGCGCTATAAAATTCCACAACCTACGCAGGAATGACAATTGTTTATTTTTATGAGATCTATCTGACGCAGTTCCCTTTTCTAGCAGCAAAAATACCCGAGCTCTTTGCCGTTTAATCCAGTCAATCCGATAGCCCCAGTCAGGCAGAGATTGTCTATTCCTAACAGCAGCCTCCAGAGCTTTCTTTCTGCTACTCCTGGGAATTTTCATTAATTCCAGCGGCTGATTCCATCCCAAACATTCATGCGAGCGCTCAGGAAACAGCGACTTAATCTTAGTATGAACTAAATGCGTTTTCCACTCCTCATTGATAAAAGCACTAGCAGTCAACTGCGCCAGCACAGAATATTGACAATTTGACCGATAATTCTCCTTCGTCAAAGGCTCAATATTCGGCCGAGAATCGCCAAAATGACAATCAGACCAATAACTCAGTCGCACAGCAGCAGCATAGTGAATATCCCCAGTCAACACAATCACCCGATCGCGCTGCTTAAAAAACTCCGACAACAGCTTTACAAAAGCCAACTCATGAAAATTCCAAGCATCCCCCGCATCACTATTAAAAACCTTCCCCTGTTCCACATCCCACTTTTGCACCGCATCAATAATCCACAGACCCACCAAATTTGTTGGTACAACTACCAGCGTCGCCTCAATCTCAAACTCCCCAGTTTTATTCAGCAAATCAGTCTCCTTAAAAGGTTTCTGAATTTGCTCCTCAAAACCTTTGTGAGTCAAAAGCATGGGCGGATCGATCGCGCTTTTCACCGGATACCCGCGCCAACTCCGCGTATCCAGCACAATCACCTCGTGCTTAAAACTTCTCACAGTAAAATGCCAATTCAAAACCTCATTGACACCCTCCTCATCTCGATCCAAAATAAAAACATCTTCATCTAATTTCAACTTAGGCAAATGAGTTTTCGGATCGAGTGCAGGAATTCCCAAATACGAAGCCGCCTCCTCCCAAGCAGAAACATCCGTACCAGCAGAAGCCGACCATTTTTCCGCAGTTGTTAATAATTTATCTCCGGGTTTTTCCCGATCGAACTGTGCAGGCGTATTGCCCCAAGCCTGAAACACAGCGTAAGCCAGCAAAGCATTCTGCACCACCCGTCGACCCAGCGGCTTTCCCAGCACCCGGTAACACCACTCTCGATTCAAATACAAATCGTCGCTAACATCATGGTCATCGCAAATCATATAACTAGGAATATTCGCTAGCGCCCTCCTCACCCTCCACAAATTGCGAGCAAAACCGTTAAGTTCAACAACTTCTCTATCCCAAACTTTTGCCTGCTTAGAATTTGGACAAATATCCTTACCCTTCGGAAAACTCGTGCACCAGAGTACCGGCGACCAAACTAACAAATACATCGCATAATATTCGCCCAAGCTAAATAAGTGACTTTTAGCATTGGCGGGTTTATTCACCAACATCGCCGTAAAGCCGCCAAAATCTCTGGCAATATCGCTGCGAGTCCCCGGCTGTAACTCAATTGGTTTTTTGGACTGATACTCAGCATCAGACGGTTTCTGAATTGGCGACTCTCTAAAAATTTCCCTCTCTTGGTCAACTGCATTTTCGTTTTCCGAATTTTTAGGTATACTGATACACAAATTATTTTTTATTTGGGCATCATCCATCAGGGGTAGACTTTCTTCCCAGCCCAACAGGGTATCGCCAGCATCAGTCAAAGCCCACAGCATCGCATCGGCAACGTCATCGCCGTAAATTTGGTCGCCCGTTAAAAACAGTTGGTGGGGCCTGCTATTTGCCGTTCCTGCAAACTGTTCGATCGAATTATCCAAGATTGGCAGCGCATCTCTGCCGTCTCCGTGGGGTTTGCGACAAGAACCGTGAACGATACGCAAATAGTTTAAATCTTGCGGCGGCAGGGCAAAAGTCGGCAACTGGTGAGCGAAATAACTAATCGTCTCCGGCCCTAAAGCCGATAAATCAGCGGCGGCAGGCCACAGGCAAGAAATGAGATTTTCTTTCTCATTTTCTGCGACTGCACCCCCGACGTTCGACTCGCTACTCGCAGCAAACTCGATGTCATAAGCATAAATCTGCCCCGATGTCAAGACATTGCTATTGATTGGTTTAGCAGTCACCGCGACCACGTGCAGGTATTTGCCGATCTGCACGGTAGAGTTCGCACCTTGCAGTAAGGGCTGACCGACAATTTCGCCGGTTCCGCCCTCTGTCGAATAAACCTTGAGTTCGACTTGGCGGGGTGCTTTCAGAGCCAGCCAAACTGTCACGGCCCGACTTTCAGTCCGGCGCAAAATCGGGCCCGCAAGGATCAGCGGCAAGTGATGAATTCGATGACTTAATGGTGTCCAGGACATAGGATTTAAAAAATAAAAATTAAATAAGAGTGTTCTAGCAATCAGATTTTAGGCGATCGAGCATCTGTCACCCGCTTAATTAATGCTAAGTCTGCCAACCCAAGTCTCCAAAATTGTAACAACTCATTAAGTAAAATTAATAATCATGCTACAAGAAGAAAAATTACAACATTTCCGAGATTCAGCCCCGCAGTTGCCCGTAATTAAATCATCAGAACCAGTCGCACGGCCTAACAGCCGGCCGCTCTACTCGTCACCTTTAGATCGGGCGATCGACCGCCACCCCCTCACCGTGCCTCCAGAAACCCCGATCGCCCAAGTGTTGGCTCTCATGAACCCCATGCGTGTCTCCTGTCAGCTTTGTGGCGAAAAACAAAACGCTGTTGCTAGCGCAGCCAAGCGCAGTTGCGTCTTAGTCGTCGAAGATAATCGACCGATCGGCATTTTTACAGAACGGGATATCGTCAAGCTAACTACCGTCGCAGCTTGTACAGTCGGACTGACAATTGCTGACGTAATGACTCGATCGCCCATTACCCTCAAACAATCCGAGTCTCAAGATATTTTCACAGCGATGTTCACGTTGCGCCAGCACTCCATCCGGCATTTGCCCGTAGTCGATGACGACTCGCAACTTCTCGGCATCATCACCCGCGAAGCCATTCACGAAGCCCTGCAACCGATTAACTTGCTAACCAATTTGCGCTGTGCAGCAGATGTCATGACCAAAGAAGTCATTTGGGCTTCAACAACTGCCTCAGCCCTCGATTTAGCCCAGCTAATGGTCAAGCATCGAGTTAGTTGCGTCGTCATTGTCAAAGAGCCAACTCAGCATCCCGATCGGGCGATCGCACCAACACAAAATTATCAAATTCCGATCGGCATTGTCACCGAGCGCGACATCGTGCAGTTTCACGCCCTCGAATTAAACCTCTCGGAAATCCCAGCAGCAAGGGCCATGAGTGCGCCTTTATTTTGCATATCTCCCGCCGATTCCCTCTGGAGTGCTCACCAGTCCATGCAGAGATACTGCGTCCGCCGTTTGGTCGTAGTTGGCAGCCAGGGAGAACTTTTGGGCGTTGTGTCTCAGACAAGTTTGCCACAAGTTTTTAACCAATCTGAAATGTACGGGACGATCGAGCTTTTGCAACAAGCAGTGGACGATCGAGCCACCCAATTGCAGAAAGCCAACGAACTTTTGCAGCAAGAAATTTTAGAGCGGCAGCGGGCCCAAGAAGCCCTGCGCCAAGCTCACGACGACTTAAAAAAACAAGTTGAAGAACGCACCGCTCAACTTTTAGAATCAAATGAATTGTTGAGACGCGATATTATCAAGCGCCAGCGAGTCGAAGAAGTGCTGCGCCGAAAGCAAACTTGCTTGAAAAATCAAGCGCAGCAATTAGAGCAAACTGTGCGAAAGTTGCAGCTAACTCAAACTCAATTAGTGCAAACCGAAAAAATGTCTTCTTTGGGACAAATGATTGCCGGTATCGCTCACGAAATTAACAATCCTGTTAATTTTATCTACGGCAACCTTTCCCACGCCAGCCACTACATCAAAGAATTGATCCAACTGCTGGAACTTTACCAGCAGCACTATCCCGAACCAGTCTCGGAAATTCGGGAAGCAGCAGCAGAGATGGAAGTCGATTTTTTGGTAGAAGACTTATCTAAGCTAGTGTCTTCTATGCAAGTGGGAACCGAGCGCATCCGCCAAATAGTTGTGTCGATGCGTAATTTTTCGCGTTCCGATCAATCTAACATCAAGCTCGTTGACATTCACGAGGGACTCGAAACCACTTTGTTGATTTTGCAGCACCGGCTCAAAGCTCACGGGGGACATCCACCTATTCATATTATTAAAGAATACGGGAATTTGCCCCAAATCGAGTGCTGTGCCGGTCAGATCAATCAGGTGTTCATGAATATTATCGGCAATGCTATTGATGCTTTGGATGAAGAAATCCAGCAAGGGGAATGGGCGACGAGAGATGGGCAAAATTCACCCCCGTCAAATCCTAGTTCTCCATTGACTGTTCCCACAATTACAATTCGCACAGAAGTTGTTGGTGGCGATTTTGTGGCGATCCGCATTTCCGACAACGGGCGGGGCATACCGGAGGAGATTCGCCGCCAATTATTTGACCCGTTTTTTACTACCAAGCCAGTTGGCAAGGGCACTGGGTTGGGACTGTCGATTTCTTACCATTTAATTGTCGAACAGCACGGGGGACGGCTCAACTGCGTTTCGGAACCGGGACGGGGCACTGAGTTTGCGATCGAGATTCCGATTGTCAGTTGTCATTAGTCAGCAGTCATACGATTTTAGATTTTCGATTTTAGATTTTCGATTGAAGAATTGAAGAATTGGAAATGACTGAGGAAGCTCGTGGTTGGGAACACGGGCCTACAGTTGGATTCTTTTTTTCAACTGCTATCAGTAGTCATGGGCAAGACATCATATTCTCCCACTCCCCCACTCTACCCATCCACTCTCCCTCTCCCCGACTCACTCCCCCACTCTCGAACTCCCCACCATTTCCTAAAAATTCACAATTTTTTACAAAACACCAGAAATCCAAGAAAAGTCAATCTTTCCCAATCTAAAATCTAAAATCTAAAATCTAAAATCCTATAACTTTGCCCTCGCCTGACCCAACCGATCCGAACTCACTTCGAGTTTGCCTCATCCACTAGCGCCTTGATGACCGTTTCAGTTACCCGCACAAGCCCTCAACTGCCTGCATCCTAGCCCCAAAGCCAAAAGCCCAGATTGTTTGAGAAGTTAATTTTTGTTTTATTTTTGTACCTCTTTATATTAAGAAAGTATTCTAAAATATATTTAAAAGCTAAAAAAAATATAAAAATAGATTTTTATATCAAAAAACCAGTTAAGATTTCCCAAGATGCAAAATAAACTAATTTACTAGCATTTTCATTTAGAGGCCCCCTTTCTTTTCATCGCAAGTTAGCTAATAATGCTTTCAACGAGGTGACTAAGGGCCGAGTCCAAAATTGGCCTAACCCAAAGACGGATACAAGCCCCAAACAAAAGTCGTCGAGATCGAAAATTTTAGTTAGAGAGAAGCCCCAGATTCATCTGTGGAGTCCATTATTTCATCTCAAATCTGAAATCTCAAATCGACTGAAAGTAAGGGAATTGCAATTGGGCTATTGCAATTGGGCTATTGGAGTTGGGCGATCGAAAAAAAGCATGAAACCCCAGCCCTCATCGTTTTGATAGAAACCTATAGGAGAACAAAGAGTGAAACTCGCAGTTTACGGAAAAGGTGGAATTGGCAAATCGACAACAAGCTGCAACATCTCCGTTGCCCTAGCCAAGCGCGGCAAGAAAGTTTTGCAAATCGGTTGCGATCCAAAGCACGACAGCACATTTACCCTCACTGGCTTCTTGATCCCCACAATTATTGACACCCTTCAGCAAAAGGACTATCACTACGAAGACGTTTGGCCCGAAGATGTCATATACAAAGGCTACGGCGGCGTTGACTGCGTAGAAGCAGGTGGCCCCCCCGCAGGAGCTGGTTGCGGCGGCTATGTAGTCGGTGAAACCGTCAAACTCCTCAAAGAACTCAATGCCTTCGACGAATACGACATCATCCTGTTCGACGTGCTCGGTGACGTAGTGTGCGGCGGTTTTGCAGCCCCCTTGAACTACGCCGATTACTGCATGATTGTTACCGACAACGGGTTCGACGCTTTATTTGCCGCCAACCGCATCGCCGCCTCAGTCCGCGAAAAAGCCCGCACTCACCCGTTGCGGCTCGCCGGTTTAATTGGCAACCGCACCTCAAAGCGCGACTTGATCGACAAGTACATAGACTCTGTACCGATGCCGGTGCTGGAAGTGCTGCCCCTGATTGAAGACATCCGCGTTTCTCGCGTCAAAGGCAAAACATTGTTTGAGATGGCCGAAAGCGATCCTTCCCTCAACTACGTCTGCGATTACTACCTCAACATCGCTGACCAGATTTTGGCAATGCCCGAAGGAGTAGTGCCCAACGACACGCCCGATCGCGATTTATTCGCCTTACTTTCAGATTTTTATCTAAATCCAGTGCAACCGGTGGTCAAGAAGGAGGAAGATGAGCTAGACCTGATGATGGTTTAATAGGTCTAGCGATCAGGATGAGGATAAAGAGGTTATGGCTTTTTTTGATACTTTTTCAGTTGCTCTCAAACAGAAGTGGTTGGACTACTACCAGGTAAATCGGGCTTGGCTGCTCCTGCACATGACGGCTGACAACACGGTCGCCACACCCGACGGCGGGAAAAGGCCTGTTTCTTACCTCATCCTGGGAATTGCGGCTGCCCTGGAGCCGGAACTCCAGCAATTAATGCTGCCCTTCTCAAAACTCAAGCCGGATGCAGACAGCCTGATCGAAGTGTTGGGGCTAAATTTTGACCCGGACATCGCGCTGGGTATGCCCTCAAATATCGCGCCGCAGACGGCCGGCACATCTCCAACACCCGCATCAGCTCAAACTGCAACTGCTGCACCCGCAGCGGCTCAAACTGCAACTGCTGCACCCGCAGCGGCTCAAACTGCAACTGCTGCACCCGCAGCAGCTCAAACTGCAACTGCTGCACCCGCAGCAGCTCAAACTGCAACTGCTGCACCCGCAGCAGCTCAAACTGCAACTGCTGCACCCGCAGATGCCAAATCTAATAAATTGGGCGGTGCGGCCTTAACAGCAGCCGGAGTAGCCGCCGGAGTCGCCGGAGCCGCCGGTCTGGCTGCTGCTGCGTCAGCACTCAACTCCGATGACGAATCCTTCGATGAGTTTGAGGAAGAAGCAGTCTCCGACTTCGACCTGGGCGATGACGAGGAAGAAGCAGTCTCCGACTTCGACATGGACGATGACGAGGAAGAAGCAGTCTCCGACTTCGACATGGACGATGACGAGGAAGAAGCGGTCTCCGACTTCGACATGGACGATGACGAGGAAGAAGCCTCGGCTTTGGACGGTCTCGGTCTCGAAGACGATGAGGAAGACGCCGTATCTGACTTTGATATGGGCGACGATGAGGAAGACGCCGTATCTGACTTTGATATGGGTGATGACGAGGAAGACGCCGTATCTGACTTTGATATGGGTGATGACGAGGAAGAAGAAGCCTTAGCTTTGGGCGGTCTCGACCTCGGCGATGATGACGAGGAAGAAGAAGCCTCGGCTTTGGGCGGTCTCGACCTCGGCGATGATGACGAAGAAGAAGCCTCGGCTTTGGACGGTCTCGACCTTGACGATGACGAAGAAGAAGCCTCACAATTTGGGACTTTGACCTCTGGGGATCTCGAATCGGGAATATCCGATCCGTTTGGGGAAGAAGATGCAGAGTTTGTCGCCGAAGAAATACCCGATCCTTTTGGGACAGCGACCTCAGATGACCTAGACATGGATCTGGGCGACTTGGACGATGACGGTATTGACGATTTCTCTGTATCTGATGATGATGACCTCGATGATCTCGGACTCGACGATCTGGGGGAAGCAACTACCGGAGATCCCGATGAAGATGATTTAGATGCTCTAGGTCTCGGTGATTTGGATTCCGACGATGAGGATGAAGAAATTTCCGGCTTTTTATCTGATTTTAAGTGAGGTTGTTGCGATCGCCCCAGTCTCTCCTATTCTTGAAGTTTCCCGCTCTATTTGTGAGTTGTGAGTTGTGAGTTGTTAATTTTTAATTAGCTCAAACTCACAACTGCCAAAAGGCTTTTTGCCGCGAGCGAGTTGAAGAAAACTAAATCCCTGCTGTGAGGGATTATAAGCCCTCGCGCAGAATTTTTTAGCTCAAATTTTGGATGCTGCGGCTGCGGAAATATTGAGTGGGTTGCATCTATTTTTCAGAGGAATTAGCCGAAAATCAGGTATTTCTATTTATTGTTCGCTGCGAAAGCGCGATCGCAAAAAACAGACAGATTTTTTTTCGCTCCTGTGCCTGTTGGCGTTCGAGAGGGAAAAAAACCTATTTCTATCGTCCGCGAGAGCAACGAGGCGATCGCAAAAAACAGGTATTTCCTCGCTTAGCGAGCCTGTCCTGTTTCAGACTAAAAACAATTTAAAGGGAGAAGATTTGAAATATGACTGCTATTACTACTAATGAACCGGAAGCTTTAAACTTTGAATGCGAAACAGGCAATTATCACACCTTTTGTCCAATTAGCTGCGTAGCTTGGCTTTATCAAAAAATTGAAGATAGCTTTTTCTTGGTAATCGGTACCAAGACTTGCGGCTATTTCTTGCAAAACGCAATGGGCGTGATGATTTTTGCTGAGCCTCGCTATGCGATGGCTGAGTTGGAAGAGGGCGATATTTCGGCTCAGTTAAACGATTATGATGAGTTGAAGCGGCTGTGCTTGCAAATTAAGCGCGATCGTAACCCCAGTGTAATTGTCTGGATCGGCACTTGCACCACCGAAATCATCAAAATGGACTTGGAAGGGTTAGCGCCGAAACTCGAAGCAGAAATTGGCATTCCCATCGTCACAGCGCGCGCTAACGGCTTGGATTACGCTTTTACTCAAGGGGAAGATACCGTTTTGGCAGCGATGGCTGCTAAATGCCCTGACAAAGCTCCTGTTGTAGAAGCTCAGAAACAAGAAAGAAATGCTATCTCTCAATTGCTGAATTTTGGCAAGAAAAAAGAGGAAGTTGCAGCAGATGAATCGGAATATGTCAAGCACACGCCGCTGGTACTTTTCGGTTCTTTGCCCGATCCGGTTGTTACTCAGCTAACTCTAGAATTGAAGAAGCAAGGAATCAAAGTTTCCGGTTGGCTTCCTTCCAAGCGCTACACTGAATTGCCAGTCTTGGAAGAAGGTTATTATGTATCGGGTATGAATCCGTTCTTGTCGCGCACAGCTTCTACGTTGATGCGCCGCCGCAAGTGTAAGCTAATTGGTGCGCCATTCCCGATCGGCCCTGACGGAACTCGCGCTTGGATTGAAAAGATTTGCTCAGTGTTGGGAATTGAACCAAAAGGTTTGGACGAACGGGAAGCGCAAATTTGGGCTGGTTTAGAAGATTACCTGCAAATAATTCGTGGCAAATCTGTCTTCTTTATGGGCGACAATTTGCTGGAGATTTCTTTAGCACGTTTCTTGATTCGCTGCGGCATGACTTGCCCGGAAATCGGCATTCCTTACATGGACAAGCGCTATCAAGCGGCCGAGTTGGCTTTGTTAGAAAAAACTTGTCACGAGATGGGAGTTCCTACTCCTCGGATTGTGGAGAAACCAGACAATTACAATCAGTTGCAGCGGATTTACGAGCAGAATATTGATTTGGTGATTACTGGTATGGCTCACGCTAATCCTTTGGAAGCGCGGGGAATTAATACTAAGTGGTCTGTTGAGTTTACTTTTGCTCAGATTCACGGCTTTGGTAATGCGCGGGATATTTTGGAGTTGGTGACTCGTCCGCTGCGCCGGAATAATTCCCTGAAGGATTTGGGTTGGGGTGATTTGGTGAAGAAAGAAGCGAAGGTTTAATCTCTAGCTCATCTACTTCCGGTTTTCACTGCTGTAAAAACCGCTATAATTATATAAGTGGGGTAGGTAATGCCTACCCTACTTTATAATTTCATCAATAAAAGGCTATCAAAATGACAGTTGAACAAGAAGAATTTGGTGAGATGGTTCACTCTATTAATGATAGGCTATCCGATGCTCAATACTATTTGTCGGTAGCTTATGATTTATTGTATGGTTTGGGTAGTACACCAGAAAAATACGCTAAAGCACGTCATTTCTGGACGATGACTGCCTTGGGATTTCGCGACCTGTGTGTATTATATTTGTGTCAAGTATATGACTCACATGATGATGCTGAAAGCGTTCCCAAAATTTTAAAAATTGTTGATAGTAATTATAAATCATGGAAAAAAACCTCCCAGGAAATAGGTGAGTTAGACATAAAACAATTACAGAAAGACAAAATTAAATTCAAAAATAAAAAAGCGGATGACAAAGATTACGCTCAGAATCTAGATGGATTGAAAAAAATACTTTTTAATCAGAGAGACAAAGCAATAGCTCACTATGACAAGGCAGAACTTTTTAAATATAAAAAAGCTTTAGGTGTTAGGGAAAAAAACAGGAATATATTAAAAAATGAGGAAGATGAAAACGCGCCCTTCTTGCCATTGCCTGAAGAGATGACTAGGCTTAAACAAGATGAGTTGCAAAAACTGATCGATGAGGCGAGAGCAATATGTCATCGTTATATGTCTCTTTTAAATATTGAAATTCCTTCCCTAGAGATTCAAGAGGATTACAATAACTTATTAGATATAAGTACAACCCCCTAATGAAACAGGACTTACGCATTGTAACGGTAGTATCAGACCTTGAGATTCTTTGCTATCGCTGAGAATGACAAAAAATCGTTATCACTGCGTAAGTCCTGGAAAGCTGTGATAGATAGTCGGAAAATTTGGTTAAGATGAGTAAGTTAGGAAAACTGATCGAACAATTTTTATCAAACCCGTCTGAAGTGCGGTTTGACGATGTGTGCTATATCCTAACTGCTTTTGGGTTTGAAGAAAAGCGATCGAAAGGAAGTCACCATTCTTTCCGAAATGCCGATGGATTAAAGATTACAGTCCCTAAAAAGGGCGGTCAGAAGGTAAAAGGAGTCTACGTCAGGCAAATTGTGGCATTATTGAAGTTAGAGGAATGGAGCGATGAATCAGAAGATGAAAGTCAAGCTTAAATCCCTAGATTATTACTTGAGCCTGAAATATCCTATCAATTTTTATCCCGAACCTGAAGGTTATACAGCTATAATAAAAGACCTTCCTGGCTGTATGTCTCAGGGTGAAACTTTGTCCGAAGCGATGGAGAATATTCAGGAAGCTAGGGAATTGTGGATAGAGACTGCTTATGAGTGCGGGGATGAGATTCCTTTACCTGCAACGGAGGTTGAGTATAGTGGAAGTCTATCTTTACAGATTCCTAAATCTCTACATTTGAGTTTAGCAGAAAAAGCAGAAAGGGAAGGAGTTAGTCTTGACCAGTACATTCTGCTTGTGTTAAGTAAAGCAGGCTAAAAGATAATCAGATAAGGATTATCAAGTTTGAGGCACGCTTCAAGGGCGATCGCTCTTTTGTTTTTTTAGGAACCGCTGATGCAGGCAGATTAACGCAGATTAACGCGGATGAAGAGTGCGATCGTACTTTTCAATCAATTTTCTTTGGGTAGCTTTCCTCACGTGCAATTTTTCCCAACTTTTCCAGAATTCCAGCCCAGACATCTGTAGCACGATCGCAGGTACGATCGCCTATAATCGAAACTAGCCCAACTCTCATCAGTTGAGAAACCGCCATGAGTCAAGACAAGGAAGAAACTAGCTATTCAGAGAAAACAGAACGTCTCAGAGTTATCGGTCAGTTTATCAAAACTGTCACACCGATGATTTGGACGATCGTAATTTTAGTAGTCATCATTCCCCTATTAGGTAACTTTCTAATTTCCCAGTCACTAACAAATACGGGAACCACAGCAGTTGTAGTCTCGCCGCCACACGATTTTAGCAAAGTCAACCAAGACATTAAAAACGCTATCCAACAATCCCATATAACAGCCGAAACTTTCGCCTCCAAAGAATTGGACAAATGGGAAGCCGAAGTAATCGCAAGAGTTGACAACAGTTTTCTCGATTGGTACTTTGATTACTTCAATCAAAAAAAGATGGAGTTTACCGTACCTTTTAATTTCGTGAAATCTGCCGTCCTCAACAGATTTGATATGACAGCAGCATCTCGTGCTGTTTCCGAAAAATTAACCGAAGACTTTCAAAGAGAATTTGCTAACCGCGTGCTGGTTCCCAAAAATGCTCAATTGCGATTTCAATTAATCACTCAAGATACTGCTAATTTGTACATATCAGAAGTTAGCAAGAATGTGAAAGTTGTTCAAAACAATTATAATATACCCCAAGTACAGTGGGACAAATATCTGAACGATATTGCTACCACAATTAGCGACAAAGGAAACGTCTCTAATTTATCGTTAAAAGTCTTAGTTGGCGGCAGCGGCTACTTAGTTGCTAAACCCTTAATTTTGGGAGTAGCAGCTAAAGTTGGCAGCAAAGTTACCGCAAAAGTTGCCAGCAAAGCCGCCGCTAAGGTAGCCACAAAAACAGGCGGTACAGTGGCTAGTCAATTGGGAGTAAGTTTAATCGACCCGATTGTCGGAATCGGGATTATCATCTGGGATTTGTGGGATTACAATCACACAGTCAAAGTAGAAAGACCGATTTTGCGGGCACACATTGTAGAATACTTGAAAGATGTCAAAAAGTCCCTGCTCACAAATCCTGAAAGCGGAATAATGGCAGCAATTTATCAGTTAGAAAGTGGTCTTCTCAAGTCACTTTAAATTTGGCGTTGCTTAATACAGGTATGAGTTGAAAAGAGCGGAATTGCCATAAGCCAAGTTTGGTGAGTTTGGTAACTTCCGAAAAAAGTTGGTTCATACCGTTAATCAGCAACGTAAAAAAAAGATAAGATAGAGGAACAACTAGAAGATTGGCAAGATTTAATCGCATATAAAAATATCATAAAACGGCCTAAAGCGCAAGCTATTTAACTCAGCTCACAATGATTAGGTTATCGATAAATATAAAAAGATGAGAAATTTCAACAAGTTTTATTGCCCAAACTCACAGAAAAGACTTAGCCGGTAATGTCGGAATTAAAGTTAAAATATCACGGCTAAACAGCTCTCCACAACCCCTCGACTTCCTATCTCAATCAGCAGCTTAAATATATCAGAACTAGAAAGAGATTTGAGGTAGAATTATGATGTAATATTTAAATCATAGTCAAGTTACTATCGAATATTGAAAGCTGTTAATTAACCGGGCATAAAGCCAAGGTATAAAAATCTAGAAAACAGTAATAAGTTATTCAGAAAAAACGCTGTTTTTGCCAAAAAGGATTATCAAAGCCGAAGCCAGAAATAGCAGTAGGATAACTGGTGCTTTATGGCTTAGATGATTGTCAGTCCGCCGCTCAAATACTCCAACGGAAATGATCGAGCAGGCAGTTGCGATCGCCCCCTGAGACTAAAATCAAGTAAAATTGCAAGTATTGGTCGATCGACCCCCGTTGCTAGACTATATTTGGATTCAAGGTTTGCTATACTCCAGAAATAGACACATATTAACCTTTGGAAAATCAATAGGCCGGAGCTATGACATCCTATGCAACCTCTACAGCAAGAGCCGAGATGAGTGAGATCCGGCGCTTGAAAAACATACTGCCCCCAGAACTCCAAAGTTGGGTAACAGTAGAAAAAACAATAGAAGTTAATCCTACTCTGATCCGCAGCGAAGAAATAGGCAAAGACCAGGTAGAAATCCAAATAGACCTGATCCGCTGGGAACAGCTAGCAATGGATCAGCGGAACCTCCTATTTTGGCACGAAGTCGCCAGAATCCAAAACGACACCATCCCCAGAGACGGTTGGGAAATGGCAGCCCTCGCCATTGGTTTAGGCGGCGCCGTCGGCGAACTTTGGGTGCAAGACGGCTTGCTGCTGTTACTGGCCCTATCCCTGTGCGGCGTCTCCGGCTGGAGACTTTACCAAAAAAACAACGGAGAGAAAAGTTTAAAAGAAGCAATAGACGCCGACGAAAAAGCCCTCGCCCTAGCCACCCGCTTCGGCTACACTCTCCCAAACGCCTACAAAAGTCTCGGCAGCGCCTTAAAAACCTTAATCGAGCAAACCTCGAAAAAACAGCAGCGGGCTAAATACGAAGCTCGTCTCCAGGCCCTCAAACGCAACGCAGCCAAAGCCAAAGCCAAAGTCAAACCCATCACCCGCGAAACATCCCAGTCAGAAAACGTCTACAATTCTTAACCTCATCCCCCGACGCTTGTTACGGGGGTTTTCCAGTTAACGGTTAACTGTAGACTTCTGTGTTAGCTGTTAACTGTTAACTGCGATGGCTATCTGGTGCAAGACAAGCACCAAAATGATTAACGACCAGATTAATCGGCCTGAATCCACAAAAATGTTGATTCCGATGTCCAAGTTTGGCAGCGACTGCGTTCAAAAATCTTTGGGCCAAAACTGGCACTGCTAGACTCAAGTCTATTTTTGCCTTTGATATCACTTTCGGCGGGGGAGTTTGCAGGCGTTTTTGTAAAGTTTGTATAAAGCTAGCCTTTTGTTAACCATAATATTTGGTAAAGGTGGAGCTGCTAGGACAGAATAGGCTAAAGACATAAGCTTGAAATTTGAAACCAGGACTTCATGGTCAGTCAAACCCCAGAGGCAGATTTTCGGGTAACGTACTCGGACGAGATTCCCTCAGTTCACATACCCGTGCGCTTGAGCGTACTTGAAGCCGTAAACTTCAAGACAACCTGCCAGCAACTTTTTTCGGGCAGCACCGTTCCCAGCAAGATTGTCCTAGACTTCAGTCAGACGACATTCATCGACAGTAGCGGGATAGGTGCTTTAGTCAGCAATCTGAAATTTGCCAAACAGCGTGGCAGCGACTTGGTGCTCCGAAGCCTCAAGCCGCAGGTGATGGCAGTATTTGCTCTCACCAGCCTAGATCAAGTGCTGACGATCGAGCAGCCCTCTGCAACCTCAACTCCCACAGAAACCAACCCCTCGGACAATCAGCTACCGATGACGCACCCCTCAGTGCAATCGTGGGTGAAGCGGATGATAGATATCGTTGGGGCAATCGTCGGTTTGATAATTACAGGAATTTTGCTCGTACCCATAGCCGCAGCCATCACTATCAACGATCCAGGCCCGATATTTTTCGGTCAAACCCGGTGTGGCTGGATGGGCAAAGAATTTCGGATTTGGAAATTTCGATCGATGTGTACTAACGCCGAAGCCATGAAAGCCCAAATCAAAAACCAGGCTTCTGGCGCATTTTTCAAAAATGACAACGACCCGCGGATT
Organism: Microcoleus sp. AT9b-C3; assembly: GCF_036705485.1. Classification (NCBI taxonomy): domain Bacteria; kingdom Bacillati; phylum Cyanobacteriota; class Cyanophyceae; order Oscillatoriales; family Microcoleaceae; genus Microcoleus; species Microcoleus sp. AT9b-C3. Next base: position 46,864 of record NZ_JAUBUR010000037.1, read on the forward strand.
ACCAAAGTCGGGCGCATCTTACGCAAAACCAGCCTCGACGAACTGCCGCAGTTTTGGAACGTGCTCAAAGGCGAAATGAGTCTAGTGGGCACTAGACCGCCTACCCCAGACGAAGTTGAGCGTTACGAAGTCCCTCAGTGGCAGCGTTTGGATGTCAAACCCGGGATGACAGGCGAATGGCAAGTCAACGGTCGCTCTCAAGTCCGCGATTTTGAAGATGTCATCCGTTTAGATTTAAAATACCAACAAAACTGGAGCCTGGTGTATGACCTCAAACTAATTGTCAAAACTGTAACAGTCCTGTTTAACAAAAATAGTGGCGCTGTGTAGGAACCCTCAACAACCCACCGCTGAACTTTGAGGTGCTGTTGCCGACGGGGGGCGGGAAGTCGAACTCGATACTTAGTCAAGCAGACGATCGCTAGCGATATCTACGCTAGCATTAAGTGTTAAAATTCACACGCCCAGAAAATGCACAGCTAGTTGCCAGCTCTGCAATCAGAGCATTAATAATTAGCAATTGGCGAGATCGAGGTCATACTCGAATGATCCCAGCATGATTTTTGAGGAGGAGAAGAACTCACCTGTGTTTAGAAAAGTAGCGACTGCTAACACGGTCGAAGCTTAAATCACTTCCTCGCAAGCTGACTCGGGAATTTTCCCTATTTAAACGCCCTACCGAGGCGGGTTACAGTATCGGAAGTCTCTCATTTGCTGTGCGAGTAAATGGTGCGAAAGGAATGCTCACCTTGAGGCAAAACGGGCTTCTTCAACTCAAGCTTGACTTAACTAATATGTTGCCAAGACCTTGCCCTCCTTTTTCTCTCCCTCCGGCGCTGAGTACAGCGGTGGTGGGGGCCGACCAGGGGGAAGAAAGATGAAAGACAAGCAACCAAAGGCCGAGTGGCACCTGCAGGTTGAAACAGACCTGAATGCTTTAACATCCATTTTGGAATGGTTGGAGAATATCGTTTTGCCCATGATACCAGCGGATTTCTGGTGGCAGTGCCGGCTGATAATCAACGAAGGCTTTACAAACGCTGTCCGCCACGCTCACCAGAACTTGCCCCCCACGACGCCCATAGACATTGAGGTAAAAGTGTTTGCCGATTACTTAGAAATTAGGATTTGGGACAGGGGTCAACCCTTCAACTTAGAAGCAAAGCTGCACTCGATCATGCAAGAGCAGCGCGATCCCTTGGACAGAGAAGGAGAAAGGGGACTGGTGTTCATGTACAAGCTTACAGACGATCTTCGCTATATCCGTACCGACGATCGCCGCAACTGCCTGGTAATGCGAAAAAACATTAGCTGAGGGGGCGATACCCGCCCGGTAAGGGCGGCTTCTTTCCCCAAGAGTGGAAGATCGCCTCGCCCCCTATTGTCCTACCCGGCACCCAACCACATCCTCTGCAATTCTGCGGGTGCAGGCTCGATGCACGCGGCTGCAGGACAATTTGCTTCAAAATAAATATTATGCGTATTCTAATTTATTCCTATAACTATTATCCAGAGCCGATCGGCATTGCCCCCCTGATGACAGAACTAGCGCAAGGCCTAGTCAAGCGCGGCCACCAAGTCCGAGTCGTCACAGGAATGCCCAACTATCCGCAGCGCCGGATTTATCCGCAATATGAGGGCAAATTGTACCTCACCGAAGAACACAACGGCGTCACAATTCAGCGCAGCTATCTGCGTGTCAACGGCCCCCACCCCAGCCTCCTAGACCGACTTGTGCTAGACGGCAGTTTTGTCGTCTCCAGCGCCGTCCAAGCCTTCAGAGGCTGGCGTCCCGACGTGATTTTCTCGACAATGCCCCCTTTACCGATTTGCGTCCCAGTCGCCTTTTACGGCTGGATGCGCGCTTGCCCGATCGTCCTCAACGTTCAGGATATCGTCTCAGAAGCAGCCGTGCGGGTCGGCTTGGTCAAAAAAAACGGACTGCTAGTTCGCATTGCTGACGCTTTAGAAAAATTGGCCTACTCCACAGCTAGCCAAGTCAGCGTCATCGACAGCGGTTTTATCAAAAAATTGCACTCTCAGGGAGTACCCCCGGAAAAAATAGTTTGCGTTCCCAATTGGGTTGATGTCAATTTTATTCGCCCCTTACCCAAGGAAAGTAACTCATTTCGAGAAACTCACAAACTCAAGGGAAAATTTGTCGTTCTCTATGCAGGCAATATTGCCCTCACTCAAGGATTGCAAACAGTTGTCCAAGCAGCGGCTCGTTTGAAACACCTAACCGAAATCGCTTTTGTAATTGTGGGGGAATCAACAGCACTCGCGCGCTTGCAACAAGATTGCGAAACTTACAAAGCTAATAATGTAATGTTGCTGCCATTTGAACCGCGAGAAAAATTACCCGAATTGTTAGCTGCTGCTGATGTTAGTTTAGTCGTACAAAAGCGCCGCGTTACTAACTTCAATATGCCTTCAAAAATTCAAGTAATTCTCGCCAGCGGTCGGGCAATTTTGGCTTCGGTTCCCGAAACTGGTACGGCCCAGAAAGCAGTGCAGCAAAGCGGCGGCGGGGTTGTGGTGGCGCCGGAAGATCCGCAAGCTTTGGCTGATGCTGTTGAGGATTTGTACTTGCACCCTGCTAAGGTGGATGCGTTGGGCGAGCAAGGCAGAAATTATGCTGTGGAGAATTACGGATTTGAGGAAGCTTTGAATCATTATGAAGCTTTATTTGCGGCGGTGGCAGCGAGTCATGCTGAGAAAATATTGGCACCGCTGCCAAAGTAATCAGATAATTAGGTTATTGAACACCCACAATTATCTGTTGCTTGGTCAGCCCTAGACGCACTCGGACTCCTAGGGGCAGTTTTATTCTCTCCCGCCTCGTATTTTAGCGAATCTACGGGCTGCAACCAAGTATTTTGGTAAAAAAAGCGGTTTCTGCCTACCCGTGCCTCCACGGCTGATTTAGCACAAAAAGAGGCATCGCACCCAACAAGAATTAGAGCAGTTGCGGACTCAATCGCGATCGGCTGGAATTGAACCGGAATTGTCGAAATCTTGACGGGGCGGTGACTGATGTCATGTCCATTTAAATCATGATCATTAAGTTTGTAGTAACGCAAGTCTTCAAATCCCGTCCATTGTCGATCGCCCATAATTTCATTGTGACTCAGTGCGGTTAGTAATAATAATGCCGGAGACGATCGCCAACGTACTAAAAATATGCACCAGCGAAATCGCTTCACCTAGAAACAGCCACGCAGAAATACCGCTAAAAACCGGAATCAGGTAATAAATTAAGCCGGTGCGGTTCGGGCCGATGAGGGCGATCGCCTGATTCCATGCTAGAAACGCCACCACCGACGAAAGAACCCCAACATAAAGCAACGCCAGGGCGATCGAAGGATTCAATACCACAGGATGATAAATCCAACATTCCAGCGCATAGAATGGCGATAAAAACAACAGCCCCAAGCTAAAAGTGCATAAAGTGAAAGTTGTCATCCGCAGCTTGGGCGGCTTGCGCTTTACCAGCATAGTATATGCAGCAAAGATTATAGATGCCAACAGCATATACAGATCGCCGATCGCAAACGAAATACTCAGCAGCTTTTCTAACGACCCTCCCGCGATTAACAATACAACACCGCTGACTGCGATCGCCATGCCTGTGGCGCGCGTTAACGAGATAAGTTCGCCGTAAAAAAGACGAGACATAAGTACAATAAAAACCGGAGAAGAAGCGGCAATTAACGCCATATTCACCGCCAGAGTTGTGTGACCTGCAACGTAAATCAAAGTGTTAAAAGCAGTCACGCCTAACAGCGCGGATACAGTCAAGTAAGGGAGATATTTCTTAATCAATTTCCAGTCATAAACTGCCGCCCGCACGGTGAATGGAGCCAAAGTCGCCACAGCAATCGCCCATCGCCAGAAAGCTAGACCTATCGGCAAAATATCCTGATTCAAAGCTCTAGCAACGATGAAGTTACCCGCCCAAATAATAGTCGCAACTACTGCAAAAAAATAACCGATTGACCTTCTATTATTCATTTAGTAGGGTTGATTTTTATGAGATGGTTTAGCCAACTTCATTTCAATCAAGTTAAAGAACGGAATGAGATACAAATAAAAGGCATAAGGGATAAAATCTGAATTCACGCTCAAGACAGTTGCAGGCACTAATCCGGCAATATTCCAAGGAATTAACGGAGAAATCACAACAGCGGTATTTTCCAAATCTACGGCAAGTTGATAATCATCTAATCCCTCTTTTCGGTATTTCTCTTCAACTAGCTGATGAGTCAGGAGGATGGCGATTGTTTGGGTGCAGCCAAATGCTGCTGATAAAATGCTGATGACTGTCGTTCCCAAAAATAAATCGCCTCTCGATCGAGCTTTGTTTAGATACACTTCAATAAATTCTAGCGTTCTCGTTCCCGCAAAAAGGCCGGCAAATGCTGTCGATACAATCACAACTGTTGAAACTTTGACCATCGACAAAATGCCTCCTCCCGCCACAATATCTTTTAAACTAGAAGTTGATTCTAACTTAAATCCGGTGAGCGCGAATTGAAGAATGTCGATCGGCGAATAACCTTGGACGAAGATGGCGATCGCACTTCCGGCAATTACACTGGTGGCCATTGCTATTTTGACTTCAACACGCAATACACAAAGGATTAAAATTGTCAAGGCTGGCAGCAAAGTTATCGAGTTAAGATTGAAGGCTGTGCCTAGTTCCAAAGCCAAATTGTTGCCCGAAAGTTCTACGGGATTTAAAAAAGATAAAATTAAATACAACAGGCTGGAAACTATCAGCGGTAATAAGCCTGTCACGGTCATGTTTTTGAGATTAGTATAAATTTCGGTTTTGGTAATGGCGGCAATCAAATTAGCGCTAGAAGACATCGGAGAACACCGATCGCCAAAATAAGCTCCAGCCACAATTGCCCCCGCAATCATATTGGGATTGACACCGCTGCCGCGTGCCGCGATCGTTAATGCGACGCCGATCGTGCTCGCAGTGCCAAAGGAAGTTCCCAGCAGCACAGAAACAATGCTAGTTAAGATAAACGCCGAAAAGATAAAATACTGAGGGCTAATCAATTTAATTCCCCAATATACGAGAACCGGAACCGTCCCTGCAGCCATCCAGACAGCCATCACGGCCCCGATTAAAAGTAAAATACCGATTACTGAAAAAGACTTTTTACTTCCAGCAACAGCCATTTTGATTAAGCTTTTTAGTTGAAATCCCCTTTTTAACAAAATGGCAATCAAAATTACCATCGAAGCCAGAAGTGGAGCAACTATAAAATAACCTTTGATGGCACTGACTAAAAGTAAAATAAATGAGATAATTACAAAAAATAGCAAATCCATTATTGATGGGCTTTCATGTATTCTCTCAGTAAGGTGTTTATCTGGGTTTGATAACCACGACCTTGAGATTTAAACCACTCCAAAACATCACTGTCAATGCGTAAGGTCACTTGAGCTTTAGTCTTAGGGTTGGGCAAGCCTCGCCGAACTACGGCTTTAGCAAACATTTCAGGCGTAATTTCAGGGCAATCGGATAAGTCAATATCTTCATCAGTCATGGCATCTAGGCGTTGCCAGTCAGTTTGAGATTTGCTCGAAGTAGATTCGTTGTTCATATTTAGTTGCTTTCCTAGCAGAAATAATACGGGTACATTCCTCTCGTTCTGTATAAACAATAGCGACTACTCGCCCTTGCAACAAACCAAAAGTCACAAACCTTTGCTCCCCATAACTGAATCGTTCGTCCTCAACTGTTACGATTTCTCCATCAAAAACTAATGGAACGTCGATAAAGTCAATTCCATGTTTGCTAAGGTTGGTAAGACGTTTAGTCTCATCCCACTCAAATTCCATAGCTTGATTGTCACTAGATATTGTAACTACAATTTGTCGTTACAGCCACTTACTTTAACACATCTTTGGATTGTTCAGGTAAAGCCGATCGCCCCCTTCGCCCCCTTCACCCCTCCCCATCTCAGATATCACCACACCCCTGCGTGCCCGACACAGCAGCCGATCGAAACAAAACGCTAAAATAGTAGCTCATACAATTTTGGAGTTAATATTTGACACTTGCACCCGCGCGCGAAAACGTTCTAGCTTGGCTGTCAGACAGAGTTCCTGCTGCCCGCATCAAACACATCCTCGGAGTCGAACAGACAGCAGGTGACTTGGCACGCCATTACGGCCTCGACGAAGCAAAAGCCCGATCGGCCGGTTTGTTGCACGATTTGGCAAAATACTTCAAACCTCACCTGCTGCTGCAAATGGCCCAGAAGGAAGGTTTAGAGTTAGACTCAGTGTTGGAAGCACACCCGCATTTGCTGCACGCAGACGCGAGCGCGATCGTCGCCAGAGACGAATTCGGGGTAGTCGATCGAGAAATTTTGGAAGCAATCGCCAATCACACCCTCGGCAGACCAAACATGAGTCAGCTCAGTTGTACCGTATTTGTAGCAGATACCATAGAGCCGAGCCGCGGCAACACAGCCGAACTAAAAGCACTGCGCGAGACAAGCTTGCAAAATCTTTATGCAGCCGTGTGGCAAACTAGCGATTATTCTCTTAAATATTTGCTAGAAACTCGCTGCTACATCCACCCCCGCACCGTACTTACGCGGAATTGGGCGCTGCAAATGGCCCGCGAATCGCCGGAAACAGGAAATTCGACAGAAAAGTCGATCGAACAAATCACAAGTTAAAAGTAAAATTTATCAGAAATCCTGTCCTTACTTTTAGCTTCAACTTAACTCCTATTTCCCGTCTCAAACTGCCAACAACCGAAAGCGAATAGCGCACCCATTTCCCCTTACCCTATCACTTAGGAAATTAAACACTTAATGTCAGATCTAACTCAACTCGAATACTCCAGGGCCCAGTCTACAGCAACCGACGGCACATCCTCAGACGAAGCCCGTGGCCTGATCGTGACCGTTGCCCAAGCAGCCGAGGATCGCAAAGCAGTAGATATTGTATTGCTCCGAGTGGCAGAAGTATGCTATTTGGCAGACTACTTTGCGATCATCACCGGATTTTCCAACGTGCAGGTACGAGCCATCTCCCAAGCAATAGCAGACCAAGTGGAAGAAGAGTGGCAACGCTTGCCACTGCGTACACAAGGCCTATCAGACGCTAGTTGGGTAGTCATGGACTACGGCGACGCAATCATTCACATCTTGAAGCCTCAAGAGCGGGAGTTCTACAATTTAGAAGCGTTCTGGGGACACGCTGAACGCATTGACTTTTCCCCCGCGCCGTGAGGATGGCTAATGTGAAAAACGTTTCTGCTTCTATTTGTCCCGTTCCGCAAGAACAGCGACCGATCAATGAATACCAAGAACTTAAAGAATCCTGGTTTTTTAGCTGGGTAACACTCAATTGGCCCGGATACCTGGCAAAACTAGCTTGGGTGTGGGCTTGGAGTTGCTTGGTATCGGGGCCGATAGCTGCTTCTAGCTTTGCTCCTGTCAAGTATCCAGCTCAGTTTGTCCTCAGCAGTGCCGCAGGTGCCGGTTTTATTCTAGGATTAGCTTTGCTGCGGCTCTACTTGGGTTGGTTCTACGTGCGATCGCGCCTTTCAAATCCCACGGTCGTCTACGAAGAGTCTGGTTGGTACGATTGTCAATCTTGGCCTAAAACTCCAGAAGTTTTGCTTCAAGATCAGTTGATTGTCAACTACCAACTAGAACCAATTCTCAGGCGTCTGCGGCAGACATTTTATGGTTTGACAGTATTGCTGGTTGCCGGGGGACTAACTTGGAGTTGTTTGTAATCGTCAATGGAAGGGAGTTTTGAGTTTTGAGATTGCCGCGCACAGCCAACAACACGCACGGAGTGCATGAGTGAGAAACGATCGCAGAAAGATTAACTTTATAACTCTTAACTGGCAGCTCGCAACTCCTAACTTCCTGAACCCCAATCTAAAATCTAAAATCTAAAATCTAAAATTGATATGACAAGGGGAAAACGAACCCAAGCTCCCGAACTGGAAGTCACATTGCTGCGCGAAGGTATTGTGGAATCGAGGCACCGCGCCCAGGCCGCTGTCTGCGACAACCGTGGCCGCGTTTTGTCCGTTGCTGGTAACTCGGAAACGGCCTCATTTGTCCGTTCTTCACTCAAGCCTTTTCAAGCTTTGGCGGTGACGGCGACTGGCACTTTAGAACGCTACGAATTGACCGATCGAGATTTAGCGATTATTTGCAGTTCCCATCAAGGTACGATCGAGCAATCGCGCCAGGTATTTAACGTCCTGTGGCGCTGCGACATTGACCCCTCTAAACTTCAATGCCCCATTCCCGAAGGCAAAAAGAGCGCCCTGCAATACAACTGTTCCGGCAAACACGCCGGTATGCTGGCTGTCTGTCAGCAACTGCACTGGCCTCTGGACACTTATTTGCGCCGCAAACATCCTGTCCAGCAGCTTATTTTGGGCAAAGTGGCTGACTTGCTGGCAATGCCTGCCGAAGAGTTTATCAGCGCTCGCGACGACTGCGGCGCTCCTACCTATCTGTTGCAGTTGGGGCAAATGGCGTCTTTGTACGCTAAGTTAGCCTCCGGCGACAATGTGGAGATGGAACGGATTGTCCGCGCTATGACTCATCACCCGATGATGGTTGCTGGTGAGGGCAAATTTGATACGGAACTGATGCGCTTGACTCAAGGGGAATTGGTGAGCAAGTCCGGCGCCGAAGGGGTGCAGTGCATTGGCCGCGTTGGCGAAGGCATGGGCTTGGCAATTAAGGTGACGGATGGGGGAAAGCGGGCTCAATTTGCTGTGGCGATTCACTTGCTCAAGCAGTTGGGGTGGATTACTCCGACCATCGCCGAAACTCTTTCGGAAACTTACCTTACTCTCAGCGAGTTCAAGCGCTTGGAGGTAATCGGGGAAGTTTCGATGCTTTAGGGCGATCGAGACTCTGAGGCGATTTCAGCAACCCCTCCCACAATCTAAAAAGTTTTTTTGATTGAGGGGTTGCAATTTTCAGAAAGATATGTTTATATTAGAGAGAGACAAAGCAACGCGGGATAGAGCAGCCTGGTAGCTCGTCGGGCTCATAACCCGAAGGTCAGTGGTTCAAATCCACTTCCCGCCACCAAATTCAAGCGAACCCTGTAATCGTTAAGGTTTCAGGGTTTTGTTTTTGGAAACCACTAGAAAGAGACAAAGCGACGCGGGATAGAGCAGCCTGGTAGCTCGTCGGGCTCATAACCCGAAGGTCAGTGGTTCAAATCCACTTCCCGCCACC
>NZ_JAUBUR010000037.1:56217-63209 GCF_036705485.1 Microcoleus sp. AT9b-C3
AAATTAAACAAGACAAGCCCCGGCAGCCTAAAAGTTGCTGGGGTTTGTTTTATACCGTCTGTTTGATGCCGAGTGCGATCGCATCTTCGACAGATTGATAGCGTTTCCGGTTGCACGAGCGACATGATATAGAGGAGACGCCACTGCCGTCTCGAAATCTGTGGGCAATATTAATTCCGATGCTGCCACATTTGATATGAAAGCAGTTTATTTTAGGCGGCAAAAAAAATGAGGACACAGCACTGCTGTGTCCCTACTGTATATTTGTATTTTTCTAATTGGGAAAAAATAAGACCCACCCTCAACCTAAACACTCAACCCTATACTTTTCGACGACCGTTTGTGCAAGCTTTATTTGTCAAAAAATTGCAATCCGATATCAATATTTTTTAACTCAGGATTTTAAATTGCTAAGTCGGCTGAGCTTCCAGCCAATCAAAAATTAGGTTTAACTGTTCGAGTGTTACTAACCCGTACTGCCACAGAACCATCGGCAGTTCGCTGGCATCTTGTTCACCGTGTCGGAGAGCAACGGCGATGGCAGAATTCGATATTGCCAACTCTCCCCGCAAATAATCGATCAGTTGAGCCTTTCTCATCACCTTCACCGCCAGTTTTATGCACTATTGTAAAGATATGTAGCTAATTGGTCTTTATCGGAAGTTTAATTGGTCTAATTTTAGGTTCATAATAGAGAACCTTGTGTGATCGAAACCGCACAAAACTTGTGATAAAACTCTGATAAAAAAGCGATCGCAGTCACAATAACTCCGAGAATCAAAAATTGGGTTCCGCGATCGCTCGTTTGCTTTAAATGAATTCATTTAAAATTGCTAAAGTCCTAGCTGAAGCTGAACTCCCGCTTCTGTACCGCTGTCGGTTTGTTTAGGAGGTAAAGGATTTCCTTGACGCTGGGCGTCCGAAGGAGTAGTAATAAATTCCAATGGGCCATCGATTTTGAGGCGAAATGTATCGCCAAAGCTGCTTTCCCTTCTAGCAGAATTAGTCCCCGTTTCTGGTTGACCAATCAAGTTTTGGTAGTCCGAGTCTAAGGTTCTGTCCTCCACAGTCCTCAACGAGTCCCCAGATAAAGTCGTTTCCGAATATTGGGGCGCTGGTTGCAGTCTTTGTTGGGCGAGAACCGCCGGGGTCAAACCGATAAAAATTGAGCTCAGTCCGAGAGCAGTGCCAAGAGTAGCAATAACTGCGTTCATCATCCATGCCTCCGCTAGTTGCATCCTACTATGCGCTTATTGTACCGAGCCAGCATTAAGTTGCACTCTATCAAAAGTAGCTGCTTGTGGAGATATCAATTGCAGTACGGATAAATTCGGGGGCTTGAGGATTTTAGATTTTCGATTTGGGATTGACTTCACGGATAAATTCGGGGGCTTGAGGATTTTAGATTTTCGATTTGGGATTGATTCCACGGATAAATCACGTGGCGGGTACAATCAAGAAATTCTCGATCAGGAGGGGAAAAATAGTTAGTGGTGGACGTACGGGTGGCTATCCATCCATTGTTTTTCACGAAAATAGTTCCTTGCAGCCCGCCGCCACGCTAAAAACACCCGGTTTTAGATACCAGCCTAAAAAAAGAATGGAACAGCAGGCAAGTTCTAAACCCTTACAGAATCTCTTTTTCCCAATTATTTAATTCTTTAATCTCAAAATCTATAATAATATGAGCGTGTAGAGTACGTCCAAGATTGATACTGCATTCATCTCGATCGCCAATGTTCCCAAAGCACCCGATCGCGCTAAGATGGCGGTGGCAGTCGTTAAAAACTCAGTTGCCAGCGGCAGATTCCGAGTTATTAACAGCACTTTGCCTACTAAAACCCTCTCAACTTCAAAACCTGCGCTCATCAAGTTGTACTTGACTGGAATGTTGTGGGTTCATCATAGTTCTGCTTTACCATGCCAATCAAATATCTGACCGACCCGATTTTAAAGATGTCGGGTAAAGTGCCAATTCGCATCGTCCTTGTTGTGCCTTTTGCCCTCCAGACTTTCGCTGCGGTAGGGTTGACGGGGTGGCTGTCGCTGCGGAACGGGCGCATAGCCGTCAACGATGTTGCCGCACAACTGCGGACAGAAGTCACATCGCGTATCCAGCAACATATTAATAGTTATATTGAAACGCCACACCAAATCAATCAGCTCAATCTCGATGCTATCCGTCTCGGCATTGTGAACGAGCAGGATAGTGATAGTTTGCAACGCTACTTCTACAAACAAATCAAAATTTTTGATAAAATTAGCTACATTCAATTCGCATCAGAAAAAAAAGATTTTATTGGAGTTGAACGCCTCGACGACGGCAACTTGCAAATTCAGATTTCTAATCAATCTACTGGCTATAATTTGCATAGCTACGCGGTGTCCGAGTTCGAGAAACAAACCAAGCTATTAAAAACCACTCTCAACTACGACCCCCGCGTCCGACCTTGGTACATAGCTCCGGTGCGGGCAGGCAAACCGACTTGGAGTAAAATTTATAATTATTTTGACGCTCCCAAACTAGCGATTACGGCTGGTCAACCAGTTTATGGCGAGGATGGTAAACTGATTGGCATCCTGGGTACTGACTTGGCACTTTCCAAGCTCAATAACTTCTTGGAAACTCTAAAAATTGGCAAATCAGGACAGACTTTTATTGTAGAAAGGTCTGGGCAATTGGTGGCAAATTCTACTCAGGAACCGCCATTTATTGTTAGCAATGGTGTGGCGAAACGGATTGTGGCAACGAGCAGCAAGAATGTTCTAATTCGATCGACCGCCCGCTATTTGACAGAACGCTTCGGGGATTTGCACAAAATTGACAGATCTCGCCAGTTAGATTTTACGATCGACGGTCAACGGCAATTTCTACAGGTGACGCCGCTTTTAGACAGCAGGGGCCTCGACTGGTTGATTGTGGTGACGGTTCCTGAAGCCGATTTTATGGAAAGGATTCATGCCAACACTCGGTATACTGTGGTGATGTGTCTGGGTGCTTTGGTGCTGGCAACGGCGATTGGCGCTCTGACTTCTAGGTGGATTGTTGTACCGATTCGGCGTCTGAGCAAGGCTGCGGAGGCTTTGTCCCGGGGAGAATGGGACGGGATGGCAGTAGATTCCCGCTTGATGGCGTCTGTAGAGCGAGAGGATGAGGTGGGTGTCTTGGCTCGCTCTTTTAATAGGATGGCCGGTCAATTGGAAGAGTCGTTTACTACTCTCGAAGATCGGGTAGAATCTGCGATCGCCGACAAAAATCAATTAATTATTTCTCTGAAAAACTCCCAGCAAAAACTGGCTCTCCATCTTCACCAAACTCCTTTGGGAGCGATTGAATGGAATCTAAACTTTGAAGTAGCGGAATGGAATTTGTCAGCGGAAAGAATTTTTGGATACAACCGCTTGGAAGCTATGGGACGCCACGGAGTCGATCTCATAGTTCCTGAAAGTGCTAAGGAATATGTCAGGCAACTATCTATAACTTTGCTCACTAATCAAGGAGGAGTTACCAGCCTTAACGAGAACATCACAAAAGACGGCAAAATAATTCTGTGCGAGTGGTACAATACGACTTTGGTTGATGCTGATGGCAGCATCATTGGGGTGGCATCGCTGATTCAGGATGTGACTGAATTTCACAGTGCTGTGCAGAAGTTGCGGGCTAGCGAGGAGCGGTTTCGCCAGTTGGCCGAAAATATTCATGAGGTATTTTGGATTAGAGAACCCAATCAAAAGCAGCTAATTTATGTGAGCCCTGCTTGCGAAAAAATATGGAATTTGAGCTGTCAGAGTTTGCAGTCAGAACCGGAGGCTTTTTGGGATGCTATTCACCCGGAGGATCTCGATCGCGTCAAGGCTGCTTTTGCGAAACAGGTGCGGGGCGATTATGATGAGGAGTATCGGGTAGTGCGATCCCATACGGGGGCTACGCCAACGGAAGGTTCAGTTTGCTGGGTGCGCGATCGGGCTTTTCCAGTCCGCAGCCAAACCGGAGAAATTTACCGCATCGTCGGTATTGCCGAAGATATTACCCAGCGCAAATTAGCAGAAGAATTCCAAAAAGTCGCTCAAACCGCTCAAGCTGCAAACCAAGCCAAAAGCGCCTTTTTAGCTAATATGAGCCACGAATTGCGAACTCCCCTCAACGCGATTATTGGTTACAGCGATATGCTCAAAGAAGACGCCGAGGATTTAGGCTGCGAAGATTTTATCCCCGACTTGCAAAAAATTCAAACAGCGGGCAAACACTTGCTATCTTTAATTAGCGACATTCTAGATATTTCTAAGATTGAAGCGGGTCGGATGGAACTTTACTTAGAAACTTTCAATCCGGTTAATTTAATTGACGAGGTAGTTTCTACGGTCAAACCCTTGGTAGATAAAAATTCTAATAAGTTTGAAGTTGATTGTGGTAGCGACTTGGGAATGATGTATGCTGACATTACCAAAACTCGTCAAATATTGCTCAACCTGCTGAGCAATGCAGCCAAATTTACGGAACATGGCACTATTACCCTCTGCATTGAAAGAGTTAAATATGACAGCTTAACAACTCAAGAAATAGCAGAACCTTCCGACTCAATAATTTTTCGCGTAGCTGATACGGGTATTGGGATTCCCCCCGAACAATTGCAGCATTTATTTCAAGCATTTATGCAGGGCGACGCCTCAACTACGCGCAAGTACGGCGGCACGGGCTTAGGATTGACTATTAGCCGTCACTTTTGCGTGATGATGGGTGGCGATATGCACGTTGAAAGCGAGTTAGGTTGCGGTTCGGTTTTTACTGTGTACTTGCCGGCCCGCGTTGAATTATTGGTCAGCAGTTAGTCTGGCTATCCGGGACGCAATTGTTACCAGAAAGAATTGGTTTAAAGCCCCAAGCATAAGCGGGAGAAATTAAAAGAAAACTATTGATTACTCCCATCCTCTTCCTTTCAGGTAGAGGTCGCTATAAAGCAGTCAATGGAGTTTAGATTTTAGATTTTAGATTTTAGAGGCGACCCCACGGATAAATGCTCTTTCTTGAGGATTTTGGATTTTTGATTTGGGAGTGATTCCACGGATAAATCACGTGGCGGGTACCACCTTTGAAATTCGCTTGTCAACTCCCAACCGTCAACTGTCAACTGTCAACGGAAACAAGAAACCAGGTTTATTGACAAAAAACCTACGCTTTCAGATAAATTCGGGGCAATAAACTAAGGTGAGGATAGGATGCACCATAAGTCCTACTCCTAGCTAATTTCCCGGTTCCGCCGCCCCAAAAGTTGAGCTGTTAATACCCCGCCGACAAAGCCAAAGAAATGTGCTTGCCAGGAAACTCCCTGCTGCGAGGGCAAAACTCCCCAAATTAAACTGCCGTAGAAGAAACCGACAATTAAAGATAACAAAATAGAGGTAAAGCTGCGTTCAAAATAGCCCCGCAGCAACAAAAAGCCGAAGTAACCAAAGATTAATCCGCTGGCACCAATGTGAACGGAATTAGGCGCGCCGGTCAGCCAAACTCCCAATCCGCTGACTAGCACAGTGACGGCACTTACGATAAAAAAGTCGCTAAGTTCTCGCAACATAATCAACCAACCCAATGTCACAAAAGGGAGGGTATTGGCGGCTAAGTGAGCAAAACTGCCGTGCAGAAAAGGCATGAACAGGATGCCTTGAAGTCCGTCGAGGCTGCGGGGGTGGACTCCGTAGTCATTTAGCCGGCCTCCGAATACGAATACATCGACAATTTCGATAATCCAGAGGAGGGAGACGAAGCCACCGAGAATGGCGGCGTGGCTTTGCAATTCGCGGGTGATAGCTTTGGTTTCTGGGTTACTCATGGGTTGTGGGGGCGGTGATACCGATTATTTCTCATTGTAGAAGTTTCTGAGCGATCGCGAGCAAAGATTGTTGGGGCTAGGTTTCAGGGTTTTTTGCAGCAGAGCTTATTTAGAAATATTATAAGTTTTATTAAAAGTTCCGCATTTTCACGTATAGGATAATTCACCTGAATGCGTCACAATTGTAATTGAACTACAAAAGGAGAGTCAACCGAAGGTTGAAGCTAGAACGTAGAAGACAGAATTTTTACCCTATCAATCAATCGTTGGGCTTGAAATGAGGACAGTTTTTAGAGCGCACACCGCCTTTAAAAAAAATCAGGAACTACTTTTCTCGCCCTAAGTCATTAATTTTAGAAGTTCAATCCGGTAAAGCAAAACGAGATGCTGTAGATACTGATTGTAGATAATATCGCACAAGCTCTACAGAGAGTTCTTGGCACCTCGTTATAAAAGAGGAAAAGAGCAAAATGAACGTATTTGAGCATACAATCTCCTACCGAACTCTGCCAAATTGGGTAGGGTTGAGCAAACAAGAAACCGCCGTTAATGTCGCTACAAATTCTCAACCTTACGGTCAAAAGCCACACTTTGACCCCTTGCATCCGCTAAAAGAATGGCTTGATAACACTGCAATTAAAAGTCAAAAGTTGGCTCGGTTGCTGTGTAAGTTTATTCCCAGCCAGTGTCCGTTTGAGCGGGAAGTTAAAATTGGCGATCGCACTTTATTATCCATTCCGCCGCTGTGCAAGTTAAATCCGCTTTACGAGCAAGTGGTTGGGCTGCGCTTTCGAGCTTTGTGTTATTTGGCTGACGAGTGTGGCGAGGATGTGACTCCTTATTGTTAATTCTGCAAAAACTTAAATTATTCACTGTCTTTTCACCCTCCCTTCTCCTTGTTAGGGAGGGTTTTTGTTTTGTGTCGGCTTTCAAGGAGCAAAAGTGCGGTCAATTTCTCAATCGCCCAGTAAATCAGTTTTCAATCAATTCTTTTTTTTCGTGATTGATAGTTATCTCAAGGGTGGTTGTTTGGGAGGCTTTTGTAGGGAGGAGCCCGGTTAGGTAAAACAACTATCAAGAGAAGAGAATATAGCCTTTATCAAAAAGATGAGGTACAATAACAGCAGTGAGTAAACCAATTCCAAATATCGTCTGATGTAACTT
>NZ_JAUBUR010000006.1:0-12389 GCF_036705485.1 Microcoleus sp. AT9b-C3
CCAAATTAGTTCGTTGTCATCTTACAAGTTTATTCTTGAAGCCCTATTCTATGCAGCTTCATATTAAATTGGTATGAGGCGTTGGCTGGACAGGGAAACGAGGTATTTTTACTCAACAATACTTCCGAGTCGGGGCTATGGCGTGGCGTTGATTGCAGGCGCAGAGTAGGGGACAAATCTAATTTAGAATTGCTGCGATCGCTCGATTTTTTAGTTATAGTCAATATAGTCGGCAAAGCGCTGGAAGTTAAGCCTCTTTTGGGGCATAACACTAAGTTAATTTTGTGGATACATAACGAACCCGGCTTTGTATTCCTCGAAAATTTTAAAAATGAGCGAGAAATCAATGCTTGCGATGCTTTTGTATTTGTCAGCGACTGGCAACGCGAGCAATTTCGCCAGCGCTTTGGGATTGACTCCAATCGCTGTTGTGTTTTAAGAAATGCGATCGCACCTTGTTTTGCTAACATTTTCGCCGATAATATTTCTACCCTCTCTCATAAATATCGACCGCCCATTCTAGCTTACACCAGAACTCCATTTCGCGGACTCGATATTTTGTTAAAAGTCTTTCCCGAAATTCGTCAAGCTGTCCCCGGAACCAGATTAAAAGTATTTTAAAGCATGAAAGTACACCAAATAGACGACAATGATAACCAGCTTTTTTTCGGTCAACTTTACCGCCACTGTCAGGAAACAGAAGGCGTCGAGTACATCGGTTCCCTACCGCAACCCGAACTCGTCCGGCAACTGCGTTCAGTCGCGGTTTTAGCTTATCCGAATACCTAGTTGGAAACCTCATCTATTGCCGTGATGGAGGCGATGGCCAGCGGTTGCCGGATTGTGACGAGTGAATTGGCAGCTTTGGCGGAAACAACTGCTGGATTTGCCCGTCTAGTTTCAATGTCAGGGGTGGAAAATTTTGCATCGATAACTAATTGGAAGCGGGCGGGCTAACCAGATGGGGAGGGATATACAAGGCGGCTTTTAGAGGCCGTAGTTGGAGTTTTAAATTAGGAGACGGGTACGGGTGGCGCAACTGCTGAAAATCATCTGAGACAGCAGGTAGAATATATAAATCGAGGGTGTACTTGGTCTGTGCGATCCCGATAGTGGTTAGAATGGTTGAATATTATTAGTGTAAAAACTGTAAGAGTGGCAGAGCAAATGAGCCGGAATTCTTTAGTAGGTTTAGAGGCAGTGAGAGATTATTTTCAAAAGGGAAATTGGCTGAAAGATCGAGGTGATCTCGGTGGCGCAATCGAGAACTATCAGAAAGCTTTAGAGTTTAATCCAAGAGATGCAGAAGTTCATAAAAAGTTGGCGGAAGTTTATGTTTTGCAAGGAGAATTTGAAAAGGCGATCGCCTCTTGCAATCTCGCTCTTAAATTTCAACCCAACTTTGCTGCTGCTTACTTGACAATGGGCAATGCCCAGCACGCTCAAGGCAATCTGGAAATGGCAATTCAAGCTTACTTACAAGCTTTAGAAATTCAGCCGGAATTTGCTGAAGCCAGCGCGAATCTCGGCAGTATGTATTACAAGTTAGGGCAATTGGATCGAGCGGCCAATTATTACCAAAAAGCTCTAGCGATTAATCCTCAATTGTCATCGGTTAATATGATGCTGGGCAGCGTTTGGCAGCAGCAAGGAAACTTAGATGCAGCAATTACTTGCTATCAAAAAGTGCTGCAACAGCAACCGGGAGATGCCAGCGCTGCTGAGAAACTATCGAGTTTGTTCGCACAAAAAGAGCGGGAAACTACCGACAGCAACTTTATCGAATTAGAAACAGAATCATGCGAAGCGCAACCAGTATCTATCAACAAAGATGAAGGCTACGACTTGCAGCCTTCGAGCATCAATTTGCCGCCAGCGCCCACCACTCAAACTTTAAATACTCCCTTTACAAATCCCGCCGAACTTTCCGAACAAGTTACCTCGCTCAATGTTCCAGATAGCGAACAAGTTGCCAATTTTCAAGAAGTAGAACCGTACAATAAACTCGCAGAACAATTTTTAGTTCAAGGTAAAATTAAAGAGGCGATCGCAGCTTGTCAGCAAGCGCTAAAAATTCGACCTGATTTCATCTACGCTTACGTCACTTTAGGCAATGCCTTGCAAGCTGAAGGCAAAACTGAAGCGGCAATTAGATCGTATTCTCAAGCCCTAGAATTGCAGCCAAACTTTGCAGAAGTGCGTGCCAATATCGGTAGTATGTATTTCAAAATGGGGCGTTTGGAAGAAGCGATCGCCCATTACCAGCAAGCGATTGCCCTCAGTCCAAATTTAGCGGGAGCTCACTGGAATTTAGGGAAAGTATATCATCAACACGGCAACATCGAAGCAGCGATCGCCTGTTTTAAAAGAACATCCGAACTCAACCCGCAGCTAGTCGGTGCAGACTTCCACTTTAACTTAGGTAATCGACTTTTGGGGCAAGGAAAGCGCGAGGAAGCCATCGAAAGCTACGAAAATGCGATCGCCATTAAACCGGATTGGGCCGAAGCTTACGGTAACATCGGCAGCGCGCGATCGCAACAAGGCAATCTCGACGCCGCCATCGCTTACTATCAGAAAGCTGTAGCTTTAAAGCCGCACTTAGAAGTTCTGCACTTCAATATAGCCAATTCTTTTTTACAGCAAAACAAGTACGACGCAGCAATTACTAATTATCAAAACACTCTGAAAATCAAGCCCGACTGGCCGGAAGTTCACGCTAACCTCGGCAATTGTTTTTCCATGCAGGGGCGGCTGGAAGAAGCTTTAGCCAGCTATCAGCAAGCCCTGGCATTAAAACCGAATTGGGCAGAGGTTTACTGCCGGATGGGACACATTCAGAAACAAGATAAGCCGTTGGAGGCGATCGCCAATTTTGAAAAGGCGATCGAATGCAACCCCAAATTTAGCGAAGCCTACCAACAATTGTGCGACTTGCTAAGTCATTCCACCAACCTCGCCGGAGCCCGCAGCATAGCCGACAAATACTGCGAAAACTGCGGCGAAAATGCCCCAATCATGTCAGCTACAGCCTATGTCTTTTCCTACCTGCAATCAGGTGTCAGCAAACAGGCAATTCAGAAACTAGAAGAAATCGAAAAACTCTGCTACGAAAAGGTCGAAACCTTTAGCGTAATCGAACTAAAACTGCTCTACGAAATCTTCTTGTTTGCAGTTTCTCACCTGCGAGACAACCGCGAAAAAAATGCCAGTTTCTACCGACTAATTGCCAAAGAATACTACCAAAAAGCCGTTCCCCGGCGCCAGCAAGTTAACAGAAGCAACCTAGCCAATTACCAAACAAAAGAACAACGTCCTTTAAAAATCGGCTTCCTTTCCAAACACTTCCGCCGCCACTCAGTAGGCTGGTGCAGCGAAGCTTTAATTCGCGAATTAAGCCACATCACGCCCCACGTTCACCTTTACGTCACCGGCAAACTCCACCGAGATGAAGTTACGCAGCGGTTTGAAGACATGGCAGGCAAGTTTTACTGGCCTAAAAAATATCCAAACGGCTTTGCTGATGGCGGTGAAATCTTCGCGGAAGTAGCGCAAGACAACTTGGATGTTTTGATAGACTTAGACTCGATGACAGTCCCAACAAATGTCGAAGTGCTGTATCAATATCCTGCAGGGATTTGCGTATCTTGGCTGGGATTTGACGCCCCCTACATTTCAGATAATCACTACTTTCTGTGCGACGAACACACTCACCCCCCTGGTGTGGAAAAAAATTACTTAGAACAGTTAGTAAGATTGCCTGTTTGTTCGGTAGCAATTGGCGCACTGCAAAGCATTCCTGTAAATCGAGAGGCGATTAGAAATGCTCTGGGAATTGGCTTGGATCAAATGACTTATCTGTGCGTTGCGCCAGGGAGAAAAACCAATCCCGAAATGGTACGAGCTCAAGTTACAATTCTTAAGGAAGTACCAGATAGTGTGTTAATCCGCAAAGGTCAAGGCGACCCCGATATTATTCACAGCACTTACCGCGAAGAATGCGACCTTCAAGGAGTAGATTTTGGTCGGATTAAGTTTATAGGGCAAACCAGAAGTGAGGAAGAACACCGCGCTATTTATTATGTAGCCGACGTGCTTTTAGATTCCTATCCTTACAACGGCGGGACTCACAATTTAGAGGCTTTGTGGGCCAATTTGCCAGTGGTAACTCGATCCGGCGACCAATATCTTTCGCGCATGGGTTATGCTTTTCTGAAAAGTGCAAATGTTGATGTTGGTGCGGCGTGGAGTTGGGAGGAATACACGCAGTGGGGAGTTAAGTTTGGCCGCGATGCTGGTTTCAGAAATGCTGTGAAAGAGCATTTAATAAAATCTAAGCAGCCAGAACATCTCGCACCTTTGTGGAATCCTAAAAAGTTGGCTGAGGATATGTATGAGGTGTTTCAAAAACTGTTAGCTAAATAGGTAGGGCATTGGGCATTGGGCATTGGCATAGCAATCCCTCATCATTTGTGAACTCCTTTCTTACTCTCTTCTCTTCCTCTGTGCCCTCTGTGCCCTCTGCGGTTCAATAAAAAAAGAGATATCAGGTAGAGAAAAGGGATTTCTGAATCTTTTTACCCAACGCCCAGTAAAGTTTTGTAACAATCTTCGTAAAAATGCGTAAAAATTCCGCGCCGAGTCTGATAGATAAATAGCTGATTCATAGTACCGCGATCGCACTAACTTTATGCCAGTTAGGGCGATCGCTTTTTTGTGATGCCAGTTTCAAAAAAGAATGCAACTGTAGACAACCTCCAAACGACCAGCTTCATCAGTCATTCCCAATTCTAAAATCTAAAATCTAAAATCTAAAATAACCTGACTACTGACTAATCACTAATAGCCACTCGATCGCGCCCGCCAGACTTAGCTCGATACAGTGCCTTATCCGCAGCTTCAATCAACATTTTCGGGGAATTTTGACTTTGCGAAACGGCCGCAACTCCCATGCTGAGAGTCACGCAATCGCTGACAACAGACTTAATGTGGGGAATTGCTAAGGCTTTGACGCGGCTGCGGATTCCCTCAGCAACAGCCTGTGCAGCCACGATATCCGTATTTGGCAAAATTACCCCAAATTCCTCGCCGCCGTACCTAGCAGCCAAATAGAGGCGTTCTGGGGGTGCGTTCGTGCAAGCATCGCCGATCGCCCGCGCCACTTGCTGCAAACAAGCATCCCCGGCTTGGTGGCCGTAATTGTCGTTGTAAAGTTTAAAACAGTCAATGTCGCACATAATCAAAGATAGCGGTTCCGAAGAGCTCGACTGCTCCCATTCTCGGTTGATCACCTCGTCAAAACGGCGACGGTTAGCTAGTTGAGTCAGACTGTCCAAATTCGCCAACCCGTCCAACCGCTGGTTGGCCGCAGCTAGCTGCTGGTAAAGTAAAGATTGTTCGATCGCGATCGCAACTTGAGTACCCAACTGACTCAGCAAATCCACATCAAACTGCTGCCACTGGCGGGGTGCCGAACAGTGGTGGGCAATCAGCAAACCCCACAACTTCGGCACTTGACAAGAACCGTTACCTTCCCTAGGTTCTATTCCCTGCTGGACAATCGGCACCACCAAATTTGCCTTCACCTGACAAGTCTCCAAAAAATTAACGTGACACTCGCTCAAATTAGAAGTGTGAATATCCTCTATGGCGCGAATGCGGCCCTTTAAATACTGTCCGATGTAAGTAGTGGCAAAACAGCAATCGTCAATTGCCATCCCCTTGAGTGGCATCCATCCTTCTGCAACCGACTCCACCACCACATCTCCGTTCCAGTCAGGTCGAAAGCGGAAAACCAGCACGCGATCGGTTGCCAAAAACTCCCGCACTTCCGCTACTGTAGTGTTGAGAATATCTTGGAGATCCAGAGAAGAACGAATGCGCGATTGAATCTGTGCTATCAAGCGTTCCCGTTCTATTTGTTGCCGCAGCGCGACTTGGGCTTGCTTACTTTTAGTAATGTCCCGACCTTCCGGCAGCAACAATACTATTTTGCCAGTTTCATCCGCGACAGGTTTGAGAGAAAAATCAACAATTGCCGTCCGATTTACACCTTGAACTTCCACTTCATAGCGGACAAATTCACCTTGTGCCGATCGACAAATCGCCTCTTGCAACTGCTCCTGAACTTCCTCAGAATCTCCCCACCAAGGCAACAGCCAAAACGGTTTATTTGCCACATCCCGCAGTTTAATTCCCGCAAAATCCAGAGAAGTTTGGTTAGCTTCCAGCAGAGTGCCGTCCGGTTTCAACAAGCTCACAAATTGGAAAGAAGAATCAAAAATTGCCCGAAAGCGCCTTTGAGAATCTCCTAACATTGCCGTCACCTTTTCGCGAGAGGTAATATCGCGGAAGCGCCACACCCTGCCAATAATATTTTGTCCGACTCGAATTGGCTGCGTGTAGCGTTCAAAAGTGCGGCCGTCTTTAAATTCTAGAATATCGCAACCTTCCGACTCCGCATCGCTATAAAATTCTTTAACTCTCTGCAAAAAAGCTTTCGGATCTTTAACTTGCTTAGTGAGAAATGCCAGCCGCACCGTTCTATCCATTGAGTTTCTAACTTCTTCATAAATTCCCCACATTTGCACTAACTTTTCGTTATAACTAATCATTTCTCCGGCGGTAGTAACGGCGAGAATGCCGTCGGCAGTTGCTTCCAAGGTAGCGTGCAGCAAAGACCGCGCTCGCTCTAAATCTGCTGCAGTCAATTTGCGTTCCGTGAGGTCTCGGACTGCTTTCACCTGTACTAAACGACCTTCCCAAAATACGAATTTGCTGCGAACGTCAGCGGGAAAAGCAGTTCCATCTCGCTTGAGAAAAATAGTTTCACAGACTGTATTGCTGGAAGCAGAAATCATTTGCGGCGCCTGTTTGTATGATTTCGGCGACAGTAGTTCCAGCAAGCTCATTCCCACCATTTCCGCAGGTTCGTAACCGAAAAGTTGGGCAAAATTACTGCTGACGCTCAAAATTGTGTCGCGGTCAGCCACGGCAACTGCTTCAAAATAAGCTTCGCATTCGAGCAAGCGTGCTGCTGAGTAGCTGCTGCCATTTTCGCCCGAGGAATAGCTGTTGTTAATTAACTGTTGCAGTTGCGTATTTGCCGAGTACAAAGCGGTCATGGCTTGCCTGTACATAGCAGTACGTTTCTCGACTTTTTGTGCGAGGCGATCGCGATATTCTCGCAGTTCTTTTTCAACTCTAATTAAATCAGTAATATCTACTGCAAACACGATTACACCAGCGACTTTACCTGTTTCGTCGCGGTAAGGTATTTTATCTGTCCGCACCCAGCATTTTTGACCAGAAACTGTTGGTAGCAGTTCGACTTGGCCATGTTTGGGAAGGCCAGAATTGATTACTTCCAAATCTTCTAAATAATATTGCTCTGCTTCGTCTGGATAGATTTCATAAAAAGATTTACCTTCTAATTGAGCTGCGGGCAAACCTCTGGATGCAGCGGCGGCTTGATTAATTCGCAGCAGGCGACTTTCGGTATCTTTAAGCCAAATCATCGCCGGCACGGAATCAAAAATAATTTGCTGTTCTTGTTGCTGCAGGCGTAGTTCGGCTTCGGCTTGTTTTCTTTTAATTATTTCTTTTTGCAGTTTTTGGTTAGCTTTTTTGAGTTCAGCGGTGCGTCTTTCTACTCTTTCTTCTAGTTGATCGTAGTATTGGGCGAGCAAGTTTTGCTGCTGTTCGTGCCGCATTCCTTCTAATTTTAACTTTTCGCTAGCTGACAAACTTGAGGATACAAAATCGGCTAATATTTGGGTAAATTCGTGTTCTTCTTCCGTCCAATCTCCGTGGGAACCCTGGCGTTCGGCGCTGACTATTCCCGCCATTTTACCTGCTAGCACAATCGGTACGTTTAACAGGGAAGTCTTGCCCCGATCGAGCAAATAAAGACCGACAAGTTCTCGCGTTCTGGGGTCATTTTCTGCGGCCACAGTTGCGATCGCACTTACAGATTTTAAAGCTTGAAAATATGCCGGACAGTCGGATGCTGTGATGATTATTTGTACGGAATGGAGTTTAGTATTTTGTTCGTAAAGGTCGATACAGTGAAGCTGCGTTTTGTCTTCGCCATACAGCCAAATACTGGCTCGATCGCAGTTGACAATACTGACAGCGGTTTCTGTTACTTCGCGGATGAAGTCTTCTATATTGTGGCGTTCTTTAAGTTGACTTTTGGCTAATTTTGCGATCGCTAAAGTTGGACTGCGCCAATTTGCTCTCTGGTTGAGCGGCGTGGATAACTGCGAAGCCGCTTTAATTTCTTCGCAAACTAACAGTACAGCAGGCCGTTGGAAATTGGCAATCGAACGACCCTTGGTATTTTCCTCTATTTTCCAATCTACCGCCGGCATTGGGCGCGCGGTTGCTCTTACCCTAATAATCCTGCCGTCTTTGCAAGTTAAGTAGCCTTCCCAACAGGCTATTTTTGGAGTTGGCGTACCGTTTTCCGGCTGGGCCAATCCGGCAAATTCTGCCTGCATTTTGCCTTGATCTTGGCAGTAAAATATGTTAAAAATTGAATGACAAATTAATTCCTGTGATTTGTAGGCAAGGCGAGACGCGCCGAATTGATTGAGCGAAAAAACTCTTCCCAAAGCGTCTAGAACGAAGTAAATGCCCGGAAAATTCTCGTAGAGAGTTCCATACCAATCTTGTTCGACTTGTTGGCTACACGAAAGTTTGGCTGTCGCGAACTCGCCGTCGGTGTCCATCAAGTGAGAATAGTTGGTTTCGGGGTTGCTTGAATGACTTTTTTTAGCAAACACTTTTAGCTTAACTCGACTGTAATTAATTTTACTTTCTGGAATTTAACTTTTTTGTGAAACTAAATTAAACCTGTTGTTTGAAAAAAGTTACAAGTTGTAACAAAATTACAACTTGTCCAGCGTGCTGGTTTTCGCTTCCCCATCCAACCACTGTGTTTGTTTCTAGTTGGTACACGGTCTGCCGACGATATTTCCCGCTAGTTGCAATGCCAGCAGGTTTAGCTGCAATTACCCAGTCTGTACTTTTAGCATCCTAGACAATAAAAAAAACCGACAATCAATGATTTTAAGTATATACGATAACACTCAAATACTTAGTATTGGGACTGACCTACCTGGGATTCGGTTTGGGATATTTGCCGGGGTGGCGGAGGAACCGGGCGGCGGTTGCAATTATCGGGTCAGCTTTTGCGGTGGCTTTGGGATACTCGACCTGAAAACTGCTTGGGAGGCGATCGAGCCAAGTACGATGTTTTGTGTTGGGAATGACCAAGAATTTCAAAGGTGGTAGCCGCCACGTGATTTATCCGTGGAATCAATCCCAAATCGAAAATCCTCAAGCCCCCGGATTTATCCGTGGGGTCAATCTAAAATCTAAAATCTAAAATCGCGCAATCGATTGACGATCGTGAATATAGTTAATTAGACTGTTTAATAAATATTTGTAATACTTAAGTTAAGTAAATCTTATAATGCACAATCGACCACGGGCTTTAGTCCTATACTTTATACTTAATCTTGTGCAGCAAACGCTAAGGAGGTAAGAAAGAGTGAGTACCGTAAAACCCGTTGCAAAACCCAGACTTAATTCTGCGTTCAAACAATTGATGTCTTTACACTGGGCGATGTCAGCTTGCTATTTAGTGCTGTTTATTACCGGTACTTCTATGGTTCGATTGCCGGGAGAATTGTTTATTCGAGGCCCCCTTTACGATTTTCACAAATCCGTAGCAGTGCTGACAATGGCTTTGCTGACTTGGCGGATTTTAACTCTGCTGCAGGTATGGTGGAAAAAATATACGAAACGCCTGCCAAAGTTTACGAAAGAATGGTACAAAAATTTTGCTCTGCACGCAACTTTGTACGTTTTTATGTGGCTAGTTCCGGTTGCTGGTTTCTTACTTTCTAACTCTTACAAAACTAACAATGTGAAATTTTTCGGGATTCTTTTGCCGGATATGTTTCCGCAGAACTCCGCAATGATTGATGTCGGAAAAAGCTTGCATTTTTGGCTGGCGTACACGTTTTTAGCGTTCGTGATTTTGCATATTTTAGCTGAGAAGAAAGTTGTGAGAGCTAATTGGCGCCGGTTGACAAATTTTGTTCGCACCAAGTTCCCAAAGTCTCAAAAGGTTGGATAAATGGGCGATGAGGTACTATATCTCAATTGGTATTGATAAATTTACTGCAAAACTGGCTATTTTGCACGGTGATATTTAGCGCTATTTGCAATGCTAGCAGGTTTAGCTGCAACTACCCGGTCTGTACTTTGAGTATCCCAGACAATGGAAAAAGCCACAATCAAGGGTTTTAAGTATATATGATAACACTCAAATACCTAGTATTGGGACTGACCTACTTGGGATTCGGTTTGGGATATTTGCCGGGACTGCGGATGAACCGGGCGGCGGTTGCAATTGTTGGGTCAGGTTTTGCGGTGGCTTTGGGAATACTTAACCTCAAAACTGCTTGGGAGGCGATCGACCCAAATACGATCGTTTTTTTGCTGGGAATGATGGTCATTAATTCGGCTTTGGGAGCATCGGGTTTTTTTCAACTCGCTTTGGAGTTTTTAACTCGCTTTACTCGTTCTCCTTTCGGCATTATAGTGGCAGTTACTTTTGGCAGCGGCATTTTATCAGCATTTTTTCTCAACGACACTACTGCTATTTTGTTGGCCCCTTTAACGCTGAGTCTGACTCGCTCTTTGTCTCTCAATCCTATCCCTTATCTTTTAGCTTTAGCCGGAGGTACTAATTTAGGTTCAGTGGCGACTGTGAGTGGCAACCCGCAAAATATTCTCGTCGGTTCTTTTTCGGGAATTAGTTATTTGGAATTTGCCCGCTCTCTCGCACCAGTAGCTTTAATTTGTTTGCTGGTTCAAGTAGCTTGGCTGTGGTTGCTTTATCCAGAAGTGCGTTCTGGCAAATCTTTGCCGCAGGTTACTCAAGTCAGGTATCGATTGTTCAAGCCTTTACTAGCAAAAAGTTTGTGGGTGACAGCAGGACTTTTAGTAGCTTTTTTGGCGGGAGCACCTTTAGCAGAATCTGCCTGGATAGCTGCCAGTATATTGTTAATTACTAGGCGCGTCAAGTCCGATCGCATTTTGCAAGGAGTTGACTGGAATTTGCTAGTGATGTTTGCGGGATTGTTTGTGGTGACAAAGGCAACTCAACAACTGGGTTTGTTGGACAATTTAACTAATTTGACGGGTACGCCGCTGAGTTTGTTGGGAGTAACGGTAATTCTTTCTAACTTAATTTCTAACGTACCCGCAGTGTTAGTTCTGCAATCGGTGATTGTCAAAACAGATACGCAAGCTTGGCTGTTGTTGGCGGCGGGTTCTACCCTGGCGGGGAATTTAACTTTGTTGGGTTCTGTGGCTAATTTAATTGTAGCTGAAGTTGCAGGGAAATCATGCGATCGGCTGACTTTTAAAGAACATTTGCGGTTCGGGCTGCCGCTGACTTTCGTTACTTTGGGAATAGCTTATTTTTGGCTGTACTAAAAGGCTATAATCATTGCACTATCATGCTCGTACAATTAAATTTTAGCTTTGGGCTTTTACCTGTGCAAACTGGATTTGTTTTCGATGAACCGCAGAGGCCGCAGAGGGCGCAGAGGGTAGATGAGAAGAGAATAAATCAGAGAAAAAGATGTAGGTTTATAGCCGATCGCAGATTTCGGTATAATACAAAATTCTGGAAATAAAACCCCTTTAGCCTCCGATTGCGTATGCTAGAATGGGCAAAGAAAATATCACCAAGTCATGAGATATGATAATCTTCAGCGATTCTAAAGATATCTATTATTTAAGGAATTATCATCCTCTTAAGTGGCAAGGCGAAGAGAATGATTGTTTTGATTACTTTAGTGAAAAAATTCTTGACTTGAAAAACAAAGAAAAAACAAGTATTGATTTCTGGTTTGAGGAGCTAAAAAAGCATTTAAAGATGGAGGAGAGCTTTGCCATTGCTGTAGTTCCTTCACATTCGTCAGGTAATCAAGTATCGGGGATCCATCTAGTAGCCCAAAAATTAGCTAAATCTCTCCCAGAAAAAATCACTGACGCAACTCTTTGCTTAATACGAGTTAAAAACATCGATCGATTATCTACAGGAGGCAATCGGGAACTCGAAATTCATTTTGAATCAATGAAAGTAACCAATTTAGAATTGATGCAAAATAAAAATGTTCTTTTGCTCGATGATGTATCAACGACTGGTAATTCTTTACGCGCAGGCAAAGAGTTACTTCTGAAAGCAGGTGCTAGTAAAGTGAAATGTGTAGCTCTCGGAAAAACAGTCACATATTATGATTTTGATGATTCAGTTTACGAAAAGATTGGTAGGGATGCTAGTGGCTGTTTCGATGCTATAGACT
>NZ_JAUBUR010000006.1:12489-175350 GCF_036705485.1 Microcoleus sp. AT9b-C3
ACTGGGAAATTGAGGAAAAAGAAAAAATTTGCAGGGATGCAGAAGAGTCTCACTTTTGTATTTGTCAAGAAGCTGAAGACATACAAAAACAAATAAAAAATGAGGTAGAGTATGCTCGCGATGCTATAGACTACTGGGAAATTGAGGAAAAAGAAAAAATTTGCAGGGATGCAGAAGAGTCTCACTTTTGTATTTGTCAAGAAGCTGAACACCTACGAAAACAAATAAAAGATGAGGTAGAGTATGCTCGCGATCAAATACAAAGAGGTGCACATTATAGTCACCTCGAATTATGTTTTATACTAAATCCGGGTTAGATATCCCTGTTATGACTCGGCGGTTGAAACCGCGTCCACACGAACAAAATCTGCAGTAAGGGCGACTAAGAGATAAAGGGGGTAAGAAACCCGGATTTGGTATAAAGTCTTTAGGTGTCTGTTTGGCGCACAACTGCAAAACTCGCGATTTTCCAAGGCTCTATCTTAAATCCTCGCCCTTCGGGCAGCTTTTGAGACAAATTGGCACGCCTTTCTAACAAATCTACTGGCTCTACAATTTCTAATCCCAAATCACTGTTGAATTCTAGCACAGCCTCCTTACCCTCGGATTCGCAACACCGCAAAATCCACACGTTAGAATCGTCTTCCGACTGTTTAAACGCCATCAAAACTAAATTGTCTGCAGACAAATCCAAGAATTTACCAACTGCGGGTAAACTCTTGTTTCGATTTTCTCCCAACTGCGGCAACACCTTTACTAGCAGCGGTAAATTCAACTCGTAGCCCTGTCGAACTGTGCCGGCTTCTTGCCAATTTCCAGCATGGGGATAGACTGCACAAGTAAATTCGGAAACTCCTACATCTGCTTGTTCATCCGGCCAAGTCGAACCCCGAAGCAAAGTCAGCCGAATGCGACTTGGTTGAAGGTCGCAACCGTATTTGCAATCATTGAGCAAACTGACTCCAAAACCGTCATTGCTGATATCAGTCCAGCGCAAAATCGGCACTTCCCATTTGGCTTTTTCGGCTGGTGTTTGCGGCTTAGTTGTGCGATCGATCGCACCGCCGGGAATTTCGCAAGTTGCGAAATCTGCTTCTACATTTAACCCAAAGGCTGCTTTTACTAAAACGTGCTTTTCTTGCCAATCTGCAACTGTCTTGATTTTCAGCAGCGGCGAACCTATTTCTACTATATAATCTTGGCAAAAGTCCGATTGACCAATTTGTCGGACTACGCGCAAACTCTGCCGTATTTCTCCCTGTGCTATCCAGGAAATATCTTTGAGTGTCGGCGCGGGTAGTGGATGTTGTTCATAATTTGGGTCTATGTTCCAAGCATCCCAATATTGGTCGCTGTCTTGAAATGCTTGCAGTTGATTTCCGCCTGCTGCATTCAGGACTTCTCGGTTATTTACTTTATCCCAAATGCTGGATAAATCCCCGGTTTGTCCGTCTATTGTTGCCCGAATAAATTCATTTTCTAAAACCATTTGTGCGGGGGCAAAAGGCGTTTCTTGACTAAGTGTGTTTTTTTGTGCTATACCGTATGTAAGTTTTGATAACTCTGTCTTTTTTTCCGTTTCTGGACTCGCGGACGTATTATCCACAGTTTGAGCGTCTTCGCGACACAGCCAAAACACCTGGTAGCCAACGGCGGGGAGATTATTTGCCCAGAATAATAGTTTAGATTGCGATTCGGGTCGATCGCCCCTGAAAATCTGCGAAGCCAATCGCAGTCGGGAAAAATCGTATATTTGCCAAGCTGAATCAGCGGCATCGGGAAGCGGTACGGCGACAACCTCAGAGCGCGACCAATTGAGAGTATTGAAAATCAAAATCGGTTGAGCGTCGGGCTGCGGAGGATGCGGCAGAGCAATTTTAGCCGAGATTGCATCCAAAGATTTTAACAGGATTTCGCGACAAGTGCGATCGACCTCAGCAAAGGCTAGATTAGCATCCGCGTAGACTGGGGCGATCGCAGAACCGGGCAAAATATCGTGAAACTGGTTAAACAAAATCTGTTTCCAAGCAGATTCTAACTCGGATTTCGGATAAACCGCACCAGTACAAATCGTTGCCAGCGAAGACAGCAACTCCGCTTGGTAGAGCAATTCTTCGCAGCGGCGGTTTTGGCGTTTTTGGTCGGCGCGAGTCGTGTAGCAACCCCGGTGGAATTCTAAATAAAGTTCGTCTTTCCAAATGGGAAGAGTTTTGAGTTGTGAGATGGGATGATTTGCATCCGAAATTGCCGAGAAGTTTGACAATTCTCGCGCCCGCAAATTCCCGACGGTTTCGACAACGAGCAAATTTTCCTGATTGTCCGATTCTGAAACATCGCTTTCGGACTTAGTTGCGGAAATTGCCGACAAGTTTGAAAATTCTCGCGCCCGCAAAATCTCCTGATTATCCAGTTTTGCAACATCGCTTTCCTGCGAACTTTCCGCAACTTCAGGCAAAAACTGACTCTCAATCAAAGACAAATAATCAACCGCTTTCGCAAACTCCAACTTCGGGAAAAAAGGCGACATTTTCCAGCGTTTCGCTACCTCCAACATATCACGAGTCGGGCCGCCGCCGTGGTCGCCAACTCCAGGCAACCAAAGAGCATCTAGCAAACCAGTCTTAACTTGCCAGTCAAAAGCATAACTTGCCATTTTCACAGATTCTATACTTTCGCCAATTGGAGCAGACATCATGCTAAATATTTTCGTACCGTCCAACCCTTCCCACCAAAACGCACCGTGGAGAAATTCCGTTGTATCGTTCCAACGCAACTTTTGCGTCACAAAATAGTCAACTCCGCCTTGCCGCAAAATCTGAGGTAATTGCCAACCAAAACCGAAAGTATCCGGTAGCCAAGCTACCCGCATCAATTCACCAAATTTTTCTTTTGCGTAACGCTGTCCGTAAAAAACTTGCCGCACCATTGATTCAGCAGAAATCAAGTTTAAATCCGGTTCTACCCACATCCCGCCGACAACTTCCCAGCAACCCGCCGCCACCTGTTTTTTAATCGCAGCAAATAAGTCCGGCCGATGTTCTTCCATCCAAGCATAAAGGGCAGGAGTTGAATGGCAGAAAATCAAATCGGGAAACTCCGATTGCAATTTCAATACCGACTCAAAAGTTCGCTGTGCCGCTTGCCAAGTTTCCGGGACAGGCCACAGCCAAGCTAAGTCTAAATGAGCGTGACCCACCAAATAGATTTTACCTGTATATATAGATGTCCGATCGCCAATTTCTCCTATATATATAGATGTAGCCTTGCCGTTTTCTCCAACCTCCGAAACTTCCTCTCTTCTTCCTCCCTCTGCGCCCTCTGCGCCCTCTGCGGTTCCCTCATCTAAATCCCCAGAAAAAGATGTCTGTTCACCACTTTCTCCTATATATATAGATGTAGAATTGCTATTTTCTCCAACATCCGAAACTTCCTCTCTTCTTCCTCCCTCTGCGCCCTCTGTGTCCTCTGCGGTTCCCTCATCTACATCCCCAGAAAAAGCCCGCAGATATCCCAGTAAATTGTGCCGCAAAACCGACAACGAGCGATCGAACTTTTCGCGATCGCCCACCGCCGACCAATCAATCAAATCCATCGCCAAATCAATCTCAGATTTCAGCGTTTTTCCCTTGACAAACCTGGGGCGACTTGCTATTGTTTCAGTGGAGAGGTATTGGGAATTTACATTTTCTAAATTTCGACTTAGCGAATTTTGCAAAATCTCTAATTCGGCAGCCACAAAACCCGGATCGAAACAAGAAGAGTCAGCAGCTTCGTACAAACAAATCGATCGCACTAAAGCACCTTTATCGTGACCCGGACTTACCAACCGCAAAATAACTAAAAATTCATCTCCGGGATTTGCCGACGAACTCAACAAAACTCGATCGGCAAAATCAAATAAATCTCCCTGTCCGACTAACTCGCCGTTGACAAAAATTTGAGCATCTTCTGCCCACCAAGTCAAACCCAGCAGCAACCGCAAACCAACCACAGGATAGCCGTGCAAATTGTCAGGAACTACAATTTTCTGCCCCAAATACAAAACTTGCTTCCCAGACGGCCAAGCAATATGTCCTTTGCCGTTAAGTTCAGCAACAGGGCTGTTACAAATATTTACCGAAGAGACAGCCGAGTCAGAATCGCAGTACCTCCAACCAGACTGAACCTCCACTTGGCTGAGGCGGCGCAACTTCTCGACAGTGGCAGAAATATTGTTGCTAGCAGGTGACACAGAAGCGCTCATATTTCGCTAAAATAGAATTTGTGTATTAATCAAAAATCGGATTGAACCGCCCCGACGCAAAAGACGCGAAGAAATAAAGGTTTCAGAGGGTTTGAAGCTGCGATTAAGATCTCGCTTTGATTTTACAGCAATATTCAGCAATTCCGGCGCGAATCAAAAATCTGAATTCAATAATTAAACTTATGTCCAACGGTTACTACGGCCCCTACCAAAGCCGACTATTAAATTTTATATCGAAACAGTCCCGCCAAGTCGCCGACAATTGCGATCGAACTTGGCGTCAAATTAAAGAAGCAACTCTCACCGCAACCCAAATTATGCTTTATCCAGCTTATTTGCTGGTGCAAAGTTCCCGACTGCTGGGCCGACAGTTGCGGGAATCAAGTCAAAAAGTAGATTTACCGGAACTGCAAGAATTTGGCGGGGCCGAAAATGCCGATGAGCAACAAAATTGGTATCAGGGGGGAACTTCCGACGAAAGTTCGATCGCCGAAATTTTACACCTAGCCGAAAATTTACTAAACTCGTCGCAAACTGCGAAAACTGTAGCCAGCTTCCCGCTGTTAATTAATCAGGGAAATAGTGCTAGCGATTTACATCCGGCAATCAATTTTAGCGGACAAATCACAAAGCATCAAACAACTTCCGTCTTAGAACACCCGCTGGCTAAAACTGAATTAAAACCCCAACCGAAAGTTGAGGGAATTGCCAGTTTTATCCCAGCCCGCACTTTAGTATTGGTCGGAAAAGAAAATCAGATATTAGATATTTTGACACCCCAACAGCAGGAACTGCTCGAAGGTCGCATAACTTGGGAAGTAGCAAACTGCGGGCCCGAACGGCGGGAAATTACCCAAAAAGAATTAAAATTTAATCTCGGTTTGGAGTCGGCGGCCAAAAAAGCGAAGTCGCCACCGATGCGTCGTTTTTGGGAATTGATGGCATGGCTTCAGACGAGCCCGGTTGCTCTGAAGAGAAATCAGTTTGGAGAATCAATCCTCGCAGTTAAAAAATCGATCGACCGCAATGCCATCCTAGTTCAAAAAGCCCGCGCCCAGATTGAAGCAAAAACCGCACAGCAGTCAATTGCGGCATCAAATTCGATCGACCACCATACCCCAAAATTAGAAACTAATTTTAACAGCAAGTTCGATCGACCCCCTAGTCCTCTCTCCTTTGTTACATTACTCGATCGCGCCGCCGTCAACATCGAGGAATTAACCCTACCGCCCTCGGCAAAAACAACCCCCGCACCCACAGAAAACATCGGAGTAAAAATTGATACATCCAGCACCGAAACCAATTTAGATTTTTCCGCCCGCGACATCCTCGAAAAATACGCTCGCAACATCGAACAAATGATTTGGTCGTCAGTAGACCACCTGTTGGGAAAAGAAACGGCCGCAAGTGATAATACGGAGAAATCAGTTGCAATTCAGTATTATTTAAAACAGCGACAAGAACAAGAAAACACCGAAAGAAGCCCAGAAGTCGATCGACCGTGGCTGAACTGGCAAGACTTATTCGGCGAAGCAGCACCTCCGCATTTAATCGACGACAGTTCCGAACCCCAGGCAGCAGCACAAAGCAGCGCCAAAGTCAAGGATAAAATAGCAGAATTAGGAGAAGTGGCAGAAGGTCGATCGACCGCAGTCTCAATATCCCCTTACCCCGAAGCACTTCACAGCCTGCTGGGGCAGCTAAAACAGAGCTTGCTGACAAAAAGCTCAAAAAGTCAACCCCAAGCATCTGATTTATCTGATTTAGCCGTTACTCAAAAAAATAGCCCTGCACTCGCAGCAGAATCAACCCCAGGGCGCGCGCCGGAAACCCAAGTGCCAAAAAACACAAACCCGAACACCGCACAAAACAACCAATCCCCAGCAGCAATCACCGCGCAAACTAGCAGATACACCGCCGCAACCCGCGCTGCTGCTGAACCAAAAAATCACAGCGCAGGCGTCCAACCCGAGGGCGAATACTTAGAAACAAAAGCAGAATCGATGGGATACATTAAGCACCCGCTAGAACAAGTGCTCGAATGGCTCGATCGAGTTATGCTGCGGCTAGAAAACATCGCCGAGCAACTATGGAATTGGGCAAAAATCAACTTGCCAAAAATCCTCAAAAGCAAAGATAAAATTGACTAATCTTTAGCTTATGATAAAAAAGTTGCTGCAACAGCAGTAAATCAGCTCAGTATTATGCCATCTTTGGAGACTCCCACAGTGCTAACCCTCAAAATCGTAGTTAATGTAGTTGTTTTATTTTTTGTTTCCCTGTTCATATTTGGATTTTTGTCCAATGACCCAGCCCGGAACCCCAACCGCAGAGACATGGAATAAACAAGTTATCCCGCCCGCTGGCTGGGGGGTACGCTACCGCAGCCCCGCAGCCAGCCCGCAAACTCGCAAAAATTAGTCAAACAAAACTTGACCTCGCACCAGCAGCGAGGTTATCTTGTGGCGAAAGCAAGTTCTGAAAGCAGCCATATTTCGGCCCGCCAAAGCCAGTGCAAATTTTAGATATCAGATTAATGTCTAAACAGTTGCCTTTTAGATGCAAAAATTTTCAATAATTTGCACCCTATAAAATCTAAAATCTAAAATCTAAAATCTAAAATCGGATGACTTACCTGTTGTAACTATGCCCTATCCGGTACCGCCGCCAGAACCCCCTGGCATCATCTACATCGCAAAGCCAAAAAAAGTCGCCCTCACTGTCGCGGCCGGCGATGGAGACACCCGCAGCAACCCCGCAGAAATACCGGAACCAAGCCCAGATATCGTTCAGCCACAACCCACACCAGCCCCAGCAGAAGCCGCAGCCACACTCCTCGGCACTACCCCAGCCACCGACCAGCCTCCACCAATCGCCGACCCCCTAGCAGCAGTGGAAAGCGGCGAGGCAGTGGTGGGATTTCAGCGTCGGCCTCCTGTGGGAGAACCCGAAACTGTGGAAACTCCGAAAGATTCCTCGTTTACTGCTTACCAATTGGGCTCGGTAGAAAATGCCATTGCGATTCGGAATCGAAAACGAACCGCAGAGGCGCAGAAACAACAGGAGAGGAATGTTGTCGGAAAGCAGGAAAGTTGGTATCAGGCCCAAGGCCGGCAGTTAGAAGATAACCCTCCCGAACCTGCGGAGATTCCCGTTCCAGAACCCGCCCCGGAACCAGCACCCAGCGGGCAACAGCAGTTCGACATTCCCACACCCGGAACTGCCCCCGCACCCAGAACACCCGCTGCGCCGACACAGAAGCCTAAACCAGCCGCGCCGCCGGGAGTCCGCACCGCACCTTCTGGGCGGACGGTGCCTTTTCCGGTGACTCCGGCCGATACTATTGAAGTTAAGGCCGATAGCCAAGAATTCGACGACAAGCAGCAAATTGTGACGGCGGTTGGTAATGTCGTTGTGCGGTTCCGGCAAACTGTGATTGATGCCGATCGAGCGATCGTCAACTTAGTCACCCGCCAAGTGGTAGCATCCGGCAATGTCGCCTATACCCGCGGCCAACAAGTAGTGCGCGGTCAGCGGATGGAGTTCAATCTCGGCCTCAACGCCGGCGCAGTCGAACAAGCCAGCGGCGAAATATTCCTGCCCGCAGCAGGTAGCGAATTGACCCCCACACTGCCGACAGATATCAGTGCCGGGACGATTCTCGAACAGCCGCTGAGCGATCGAATTACCAGCCAGCAGCCCGTGCGCGGAGTCAAATCCCCCGGCGCTGCTACAGTGACTATCGGTGGCGGCGGACAGCTAGCAGCCCCCCAAGTGGTCGGTGCGGTCAACCGCATCCGCTTTGAAGCAGAACGCATCGAACTGCTGCCAGACGGCGCGAGAGTAGCAACCAACATTCGTCTTACTAACGACCCGTTTTCCCCGCCGGAATTTGAATACAGGGCCCGGAGGGCGACGATTAGAAGGATTTCGCCCACGGCAGAGGAATTGGTCACAACTCAGCCCCGCTTGGTGTTCGACAACCGGGTGAAAATACCCGTGTATCCCCGCAGGCAAGTGTTTGACAGCCGGCAGCAAAACGGCCCGTGTTTGACCTTTGGTTACGACGGGGGCGAAAGAGGCGGTTTGTATGCCGAGTGCGGTTTTGAGGTGTTGCAAAACGGGCCGGTGCGGCTGACTCTGACTCCCCAAATTTACCTTCAGCAGATTGTGGCAGAGAACGGCGGCAATCCGTTTTCTCCCGATAGCTACGGGCTCAAAGCAAGGTTAGGCGCTACTCTGGGCCCGCGCACCAGGCTGGACGGATCGGCCATATTTCTGAGTTTTGAGAATTTCCCGAATTTGCCGGAAGACAGCTTTCGGGGCAATTTGCGCCTGCGACAGTTGATCGGCACTCACACTCTGGCAGCAGAATACAGTTATCGCGATCGGCTGTTCAACGGTTCTCTCGGCTATCAAACCGTGCAGAGCAGTCTCGGGGCAGTCCTCACTTCTCCAGTCATCCAACTCGGAAGCACGGGCATCAATCTCAGCTACCAAGCTGGGTATCAATTTATCAATGCTGACACCGATCGAGCAGACTTGCTCGAAGCAGTGCGGGAAAACAACCGCATCGATCTGAGCCGTTCCCAACTCAGCTTCGCCTTAAGCCGCGGCTTCAACCTGTGGGAGGGCGAACCGCTGCCCCGCACTCCCACCCAGGGTTTGAGGTATACGCGGACGCCGGTGGTTCCTTTCTTGCAACTAGCCTTGGGACTCCGGGGAGTTGGCACTTATTACAGCAGTGGCGACAGACAAAATTCCCTCGCCCCCAGCGTCGGCATTCAAGGACAGTTCGGTCATTTCTCCCGCCCTTTCCTCGATTACACTGGGTTTAACGTGACTTATACCCAGGTGGGACGGGACGGTATATCGCCGTTTTTATTCGATCGCTTAGTAGATTTGAGAGTCCTGTCTTTTGGGCTTGTCCAGCAAGTTTACGGAGGCTTTCGAGTTGGATTTCAAAGTGCTATTAATTTAGAAAGCGGGGAAACAATCAGTACGAATTACACTTTAGAATACAGTCGCCGCAGCTACGCAATCATTTTGCGTTTTAATCCTGAGCGTCAAGTCGGCAGCCTGACTTTTAGAGTTAGCGACTTCAATTGGAATGGGACTCCCGAACCTTTTTCCGGGGACGCGCGAACTGTAGAAGGAGGCGTGCGTTTATCCGATTAATTCAATTGACTAATGGGGAATTGGTAATAGGTAATGGGGAATTGGTAATAGGTAATGGGGAATTGGTAATTGGGTAATTGGAACCAAAAGATAACAGTCAACAGTCAACAGATAACAGTCAACAGTCAACAGACAACAAATGACAGAAGTGACGGCAATATCTGCACAAGCAGCGGCTCTGCTGGTTCACTACGGTTTTGACCTAGGTGGCAAAAAAGCCGAGAAATTGGCGGGTGAATGGCTGACCAAGTATCCCGGATATTGGCTGCGTTTAGCAGTGGTTGAAGCGCTTTATCAAGGCCGCTACAAGGCTGTTTCTGTGGGACAGCTATTGAGTATGTGGCATCGGATAGGTCAACCTCTCTATCATTTCAATCGCGAGTTTGAACGCTTGGTATGCAATAATTTTCCTCAAAATTTAACCGGGGAAAGTGCCGATCAACTGTCACCGGAAGATATACTTTTATCAAACCAGGAATCGGAAGTAACTGCCGCAGAGTTAGAGTGGCGTGGGCCCTCAGAGGCGCCACTTGATGTGGCGCTTCATGCAGAAGTCCCAAACACAGAGGCAGAGGAAACAGGAAAATTACCTGCAGCCGACGATCGCACAAAAGAAAATACAGAATTTGTAGTATATGAAGATGTGGCTGTTACCGCCCTCGCCGATCGAGCCGAAGCTGAACACAAATTAGCGGACAAACCTGTGGCAAAATCATTCCCAGTTGTCAAACACACTGATTTTCATACCAAGTTAAAAGCGATTGCCCGAGAAGGCAGAAGAAAGAAGGGAGAAAGCAGAAATAGGGTGTAATACCATTTTCGATTTTCGATTTTCGATTTTCGATTTGGGATTAAAGAATTGGGATTAATTATTGATGAACTTCCTGGTTGGGATCGCGGGTGTACAGTTGCCTTTTTTTGGGAACTGGTGTAATTTTTGGGAACTAGATAGTTATTTGTCACTATTCACTTTTGGGACTTCCTCCCATCCGAATTTCCGAACAAAAAGAAGCTTGTTCAGTACCGTTAGCTTGCTTAACAACGCTAGTCCGCAGCCGCAGGTTGGGCATGAGATACCACAGCCGTTCTTCGGCATGGAGGGTGTCTGATTCTGTAATCAATGTCAGTACGTCGTCGCCCATCACGTAGCGGCTGTTACCCTTGTCTTGCAACACTTTGCCAACGCTTGGATTGTCGGGATTTGGTACGATCGCTAGTATTGTAGAACCGATTTGTTTAGGTTTATCGCGATCGGGAATACCGTCCCAACTAATCCGAACCCCCTTTAGCCCAGTTGAAGACGGGTTAATCGAGTGTTGTTGGCAAAGTTTGACAACTGCTGCATCGCTAGCTGTCAGTATTTCTATTTTTAGGTCGGATTTACCCGCCTGCAATTCTCCAGAATTGAGATTGTGTACGGTACGCTGAGAAAACCATTTACCTGCACTTAACTCGAAAAACTCGATAACATCCATGAAATTTGTCTCTAAACTCAATACTGCTTTATTTGCGATCGTGACTTGCGCGCTATGGAGTCAGAAACCCGGTTTCTTCCTGCGTACCTAGCGGTCAAACCAATGATTTTCTCTAGAAACCCGGTTTAAGAGTGCAAGTCCTTTTTTATATTTTAGAGGAACGGGGCGCACCTGGAAAGCTTTCTGAGAGCTTTGGGTGAAACAGATTGCAGATGCCGTTGAGGTACCAAACCCAACCAGGGGGACATCTGCCTCGCTGATGCGGCCGACTTGACAGAAAATTAGAACATCCGCCATCATATTTCGTTATAAAAAGTCTTTTTCGCACTTTAAATAGGATTGCGATACCTGAAATTTTTTAGCTTTGACAGTGTTGATCGATCGACCATCATCGCCCAAATACCAGCTATGTTAAGAAAAACAACGCTCTATCTGAGCTTTTGTCGATCGATCTGTAAATTGGGCGTTGCTGAGTTTAATTATATTGGCGGCGATTT
Organism: Microcoleus sp. AT9b-C3; assembly: GCF_036705485.1. Classification (NCBI taxonomy): domain Bacteria; kingdom Bacillati; phylum Cyanobacteriota; class Cyanophyceae; order Oscillatoriales; family Microcoleaceae; genus Microcoleus; species Microcoleus sp. AT9b-C3. The sequence goes on from NZ_JAUBUR010000006.1 coordinate 23,883, forward strand.
ATTCTCATCGCACTGCTTGAAAATTCTCTTTCGCAGACTCCGACTAAAAAACAAGCAATTCATCGAACCATCACCAAACCGAGGACAGCAAGCCCATAGCACAGAGCATTCAAATATGTCATGCTAAGTGAAGAGAAAAGATTCTCGATCGGCTTTTCGGTAGGGTGCAGCTAGCGATCGCATACATTTAATAAAAAACACATCCGTAAATTTATGAGCGAGTTTACACAAGGGCTGGATAAAATGCAGCCTGCAGAACAGACCGACTACCTGGGAATCCTGCCAAGTCAGCTAGCAGCGACTTCAGACTCCGAAAAATTATACAGCTTACTAACAGATTACAATTTTATTAAAGCCAAGCTGTCAGCATCGGGAGTACAGGCGCTAATAGAAGATTACGATTTAGCAACAAGTCCCGATATTATTATATCAGACCCAAAAGGCGACCAACTCAAATTAATCCAAGAAGCAATTCGGCTGTCTGCCCACATTTTAGCCAAAGACCAAACCCAACTACCCACCCAACTAATAGCCCGCTTGATGTGCTTTGAAAGTCCAGAAATTCAAGCCCTGCTAGCACAAGCAAAACACCAAAAAACCCCCTGGCTGCGACCGCTAACGCCCAGCTTTACTCCTCCCGGCGGGAGATTGCTGCGTACCCTCACCGGACATACAGACTGGGTACAAGCTGTAGCAATCACCCCCGACGGCAAGCGGGCAATTTCTGCGTCCTCCGACCACAATCTCAAAATTTGGCACTTAGAAACAGGAGAAGAACTTTCCACCCTCAAAGGTCATCTTACCTACGTCAATGCTGTAGCTGTCACCCCCGACGGCACTAAAGTAATTTCCGGTTCTTGGGACAATACGATTAAAATTTGGGAGTTAGAAACTGGGAGAGAAATATTTACCTTTGCAGGCGATACTTTTGCGGTAGAAGCAGTAGCAGTAACTCCCGACGGCAAGCGAGTAATTTCAGGTTCTTGGGATGGCAGTATTAAAGTTTGGGAGTTGACAAGCAGGGAAGTAATTTTTAACTTCAAAGGTCATACCAGTTTTGTCCAGTCAGTAGCAGTAACTCCTGATAGCAAACGGTTGATTTCCGGGTCGGGAGACAACAGCATGAAAGTCTGGAACCTAGAAACGGGAAAAGAACTTTTTACTCTTACGGGTCATGAAGACTGGGTAAAAAGTGTAGCACTTACTTCCGACGGCGAACAAATAATTTCCGGCAGTTACGACGGAACAGTTAAAGTCTGGAGTTTGTCAGAAAGAAAGCAACTTTTCACTTTAGGAAAACACAGCAGTTTCGTTCAAGCTGTGGCAGTCAGTCCCGACGGCAAACGGGTAATTTCGGCTTCCGGCGACAAAACGGTGAAAGTTTGGAATCTGGAAACAAAAGAAGAACTTTTCACTTTTACCAATCACATCGCCCCAGTAAATGCTGTGGCTGTTACCCCCGACGGCAAGCGGATAGTTTCTGGTTCCTCTGACAAAACTCTCAAAGTTTGGCACTTAGAAAGAGGCAAAGAAAATTTATCATTTGCAGGTCACGATGACTGGGTAAATGCTGTAGCAGTGACTGCGGATGGTACGAAAGCGATTTCCGGTTCAGGAGACAACAGCATTAAAGTCTGGAATCTCCAAAACGGACAAGAAATTTTTACTATTTCGGGACATCAAGATTGGGTAAAAGCGATCGCAATAACACCGGATAGCAAGCGAGTAGTTTCGGGTTCCGGCGACAAAAGTGTGAAAGTTTGGAATCTAGAAACCGGAAAAGAAATCTTTACTTTCACTGGTCATGCAGACTGGGTAAATTCTGTGGCAGTGACTGCGGACGGAACGATGGCGATTTCCGGTTCGGGAGACAAAACTATTAAAGTTTGGAGTTTAGGAACAGGAGAGGAACTTTTTACTTTTTCAGGTCATGAGGACGGGATAAAAGCTGTGGCAGTTACTCCCGACAGCAAGCGGGTTATTTCGGGTTCCGGCGACCAAACTCTGAAAGTTTGGAGTTTGGGGAAAGAAAAGAATATTTTGGCAAATTTATGGAATTTAGCAGTCAAACATCTACTTTTTACTCTCAAAGGTCATGAGAGTTTTGTGAATGCTGTGGCAGTGACGGCGGATGGCAAATGGGCGATTTCAGGAGGGCGGGAACACAATTTGAAAGTTTGGGATTTGTCAAGTAGAAAAGAAGTTTTTACTTTGGCAGGTCATGCTGATGCGGTAACATCTGTGGCGACTATGGGAACAAAGGCAATTTCTGTTTCGGACGATAATACTCTCAAAGTTTGGGATTTGTTAAGTCGAGAAGTAATTGCTAGTTTCAGCGGAGATAGTGCTTTGAAAGCTTGCGCTATTGCACCTGATGGGGTGACAATCGTAGTGGCGGAAGCTTCGGGACAGGTGCATTTTTTGAGGTTAGAAGAGGGGAAATAGTCAGTCGATTTTAGATTTTAGATTTTAGATTTTAGATTGACTCCACAGTTATTAGTAGGGTGCGCACTGCGCACCTTACGGCTTAATGTACCCCGATCGGTCTTTATCCCCGTCTAGTTTACAATTGTTCCGGGTCAATTCCCATCCATCGCAGTCTTTCTGCCAGTAAAGCAGCCCGCTGTTCGGCTTGTTCCAAGCTGCCAAAAACCTCCTCATAACTTGCAAACGGTTCGCCATCAGGGCGATACATTTGGAACCCTTCACCCCAGACTCCTCTGTGGAACAGGCGGGACGCCTGTGAATTCCTGCAGTTCGTTAAAAAAAATCTCATTCACAAAAGAGCGCGTCAACAGCAGGGCGGACACCGCCCGCCCTACAAAACTACTTCTTCAGCAACTTCACCCCGCGAATCGAATAATCCAAAAGCTCAATTGGGTGCATCAAAGTAACTTCCTTTCCCTGCAAATCCAAATGCTTCTTAATTTGCAAAGAACAACCCGGATTAGAAGAAGCAATCAACTCTGCCCCAGTATTCAGCAAATTCTCCACCTTTTGCACTCCTAATTCATCAGCAACCTCCGGCTGAAGCATATTGTAAACCCCCGCACTCCCGCAGCACAAAGCTGCATCCACAGGCTCTTTTAACTTCACCCCCGGAATTTGTTGCAGCAACTGACGCGGCTGCAAACTAATCTTTTGCCCGTGCAACAAATGACAAGCATCCTGATACACAATTGTCAAATCTCCCTCAATCAAAGGATTGAGTTTCGCCGTAATTCCCGCACTTGCCAAAAACTCTTGCACGTCCTTAACATTAGCAGCAAATTTCTCAGCTTTCTCGCGATATTGCGGGTCATCTGCTAAAATGTGACCGTATTCTTTCAAAGTATGGCCGCACCCAGCAGCGTTGATAATCACAAAATCAACGCCAGTATTTTCAAAGCTATCAATCATTTGCCTCGCCAAAGCTTTCGCCTGTTCCGCTTGGCCTTGGTGTTCCGGCAAAGCAGCACAGCATCCCTGACTTTTAGGAACCACAACCTCGCAACCGTTAGCCGTCAAAACTCGCACAGTAGCCTCATTAACTGGCGAAAATAACAGCCGCTGCACGCAGCCTAAAATCACGCCGACTCGATAGCGTTTTTCGCCTTGTGCCGGAATTACCTCTGGTAAATGATCCCGGAAAGAATCGACAGTAACTTTGGGCAAAATTGATTCCATCGCGGCCAAGCGGGGAAAGACTTTTTTCAGCAAACCTGTTTTGCGAATTAGTTTTGGCAGTCCTAATTTTTGATAGATAAACAGGGGTACAAGCAAAGGCCGCAATCTGTGAGGATAAGGGAAGAGATTAAAAATCAGAGTGCGAATTACATTGTCGGAAAAAGTGCGTTCCTGATTTCTGGTAACTTGGTGGCGAGTTGCGGAAATTAATTTGTCGTATTGTACTCCAGAAGGGCAAGTTGTAACGCAGGCCAAACAGCCCAAACAAGTATCGAAATGCTGTGAGGTTGCTTCGTTTAAAGGTGCGTCACCTTCGTTAATTGCATCCATTAAATAAATGCGGCCTCTGGGCGAATCCATTTCTTTGCCAAGTACGCGATAACTCGGACAAGTTGACAAACAAAAGCCGCAGTGTACGCAAGTATCGATTAATTTCGGGTCTGGCGGGTTCTTGGCATCGAAACCGGGGATTTCCAGGGTTTCTAAGTGGGGATTTTGTGCTAGGAAATTGCTTTCTTTGGCAGGTCTTAAATCGTCGCTGGGAACTTGAGATTTTTCTGAAGTTTGCATAATAATATATTACCTAATTGTTTTGGTTCGTAGTAAGGACTTTAGTTTTTTCAAATTGCCAGCCTAAATCCATCAAGCAAACAAAAACTTCTCTTCTCTTCCTTCGCGCTCTTCGCGCCTTCGCGGTTCGTTAAAAACAAATCTAATTCACAAATAGACATCTCCCTAAAAGCCAGTATTGAACAGGCAGGATGCCTGTTCCACAAGAATTATTCCAGAGGTCTAATGATTTAGGCCGGGATTCAATAAAAACTGAACTCCTTACTATAAACTTTAAACTAAATACCGCTTATAAAACGATGGGGGTTCAAAATATTTTCCGGGTCAAACTGCTGTTTAATCCGGCGCATTAAATCGATCGCACTTCCAGTATAGCCCCAAACATCTAACTGTTGCTTGATCTCGGTCGGCGCCGCTAAAACAGTCAGAAAACCGCCTTTCGCTTCGCACCCCCTGCGTATCTGCAAAAGCGTTGCCGCAGTCGCAGTCTCAAACCGCAAAACCCCCAAACCGCTGCCTGCATGAATCAAAGCGTCCTGTACTGGCAATGTGTTAATGGCCGTTACAGCTTCCGACGGTCTGATTCCTATTTTGCAAATAATTGCCGACTTTGTGCTAGAATCCCACATTGTTTCTGGCAATCTTTGCCATAACTGATGCTCATCATTCTCGCAGCAGCTAGTGCCTTGCAAACCCAACTTTTCGCCAACTTCCAGCAAGCGGGCTGATTGTTGTTTAACGCTCTCTGCGATACTTTGAAATCTTACGATTAATCCCGTCCCCTTTCCTAAACCTAATTGTGCTACTAATTTAGGTGACACCAAATCAACGGCTGTCGGAGTCAAAGCAGAAGACAATAAGATTTGAGTTGCTTGAGCTAAAGCATTAATTTCCCCTGTCAGCACTACGGTTCCCGATGATTCAGGTAGCGGATAAACTCGGAAAGTTACTTGAGAAATGACCCCCAATGTGCCGTAAGCACCAGTAAACAGTTTCATCAAGTCGTAACCGGCGACATTTTTAACAACTCGACCTCCGGCTACCGCAATTTTACCGTCCGATCGCACAAAGGTAATTCCCAATAGCAAATCTCTCACCCCCCGATAGCGATGCCGCCAGGAACCGGCATCAGCAGTAGCGACAATGCCGCCCAAAGTTGCCTGTTGTGGATATGCTGGATCGATCGGCAAAAATTGACCTGCTGCAGCTAAAATTTGCTGCAAATCCGCAAACTTTATTCCCGCTTCCGCAGTCACGGTTAAATCGCCCACAGCGTGTTCTACAAGCCGATTGAAGCGCGAAGTGCTGACGGCCACGATCCCCCCTGCCCCCCTTAAAAACGGGGGTTCTGAAAGCCCCCCTTGGTAAGGGGGGTTGGGGGGGTCTAATTTTACCAAACCGCCCCAATCAAGTTTGCTGCCGCTACCACAAGGCAAGAGTGCACAGCGATTTTGCCCGGCCCAAGCAATGACAGCCGCCAGTTCTTCCTGAGTATTCGGGTAAACGATACAATCTATTTTCGTCTCTGGGGCAACTGCTTTTTCTACCCGTTTTTGCCAAAATAGCTCTGTATCTTGCCAGCGACAGATGCCAGCAGCCCCGACAATACTTTCTAATTCTTGTATGCTTACGTAATTTTCGGTAGAAAAAGATTTCATGAAGGTTATCAGACGCCCGGTAAAAAAAATTCTCAAAACACTGCCTAAAACCATTAAATATTAATACGGGCCCGATATTCAAAACATGAAGAAACAAATGTCTCAAAACCGAATTTCTCTGGGAATTACCGGTCTCAACGAAGTGATTGGCGGCGGCCTGATTCCTCAACGCTCTTATCTCGTGCGCGGCGGCCCGGGTACTGGCAAGACTACACTGGGCTTTCACTTTTTGACAGCAGGTGTGGCTCTGGGAGAAACACCCCTGTTTATTACTTTAGGAGAACCGGAAGCGCAATTACGCGCCAATGCCCAATGGCTTGGTTTTGATATTGAAGCGATGGCGTTCCTCGATTTGAGCCCCTCCTCAGAATTCTTTACCGAAGTTCAGACTTATGATATTTTCTCCCCCTCCGAGGTTGAGCGAGAACCGACTACACAAAAGATTATCGAGCGAGTGCAAGCTGTCAAGCCACAACGGGTGTTTTTGGACGCAATCACTCAATTTCGCTACTTAGCTGCGGATGAGTTTCAGTTTCGCAAGCAAGTTTTGTCTTTTCTGCGGTTTTTGGTGGAAGGGGGGGCGACGGTGGTGTTCACCTCAGAAGGCACTTCAAGTGCTCCCGACGATGATTTGCAGTTCATCAGCGACGGAGTAATTTACTTAGAACTGCGCCCTGAAGGACGCGCCCTGTCTGTCACCAAGCTGCGAGGCTCCAATTTCCGCAACGGCCGCCATTCGCTGCGCCTGACTCAGGCTGGTATGGAGGTATTTCCGCGACTGCTTCCGGACAACTTTCAACAGGATTTTGTTGCTGAAACGATTTCTGCTGGGGTTCCTGAAATTGACGAACTACTGCACGGGGGACTGGAACGGGGGACTGTGACGGTGATTAGCGGGCCTAGCGGCGTGGGTAAAACGACGGTGGGGATTCAGTTTATGAAGGAAGCCGCAGGAAGGGGGGAGCGATCGGTAGTTTACATTTTTGAGGAGGCAAGTTCTACTCTGCAGCAGCGCTGCCAATCAGTTAACATCCCGGTTGACGCGATGATTGCTAAAGGAAGTCTTTCGGTGATACCGGTGGAACCTTTGCTGTACTCGCCGGATCAGTTTGCCTGTATGGTACGTCAGGAGGTGGAACAGGAAAAGACGCGGATTGTGATGATTGACAGTATTTCTGGCTATCAGCTTTCGATGCAGGGGCAAGATTTGGTGAACAATTTGCACGCTTTGTGTAAGTATCTGAAGAATATGGGAGTCACCGTTATCTTGATTAATGAGGTAGAAGCCATTAGCGGAGATTTTCGGTTGACCGAGATCGGAATTAGCTATTTGGCGGATAATCTTCTGTTTATACGCTATCTGGAACGCCAACTGCATAATAGGACAGAAATCCGCAAGGCGATCGGAGTAATTAAAAAGCGAGTCAGCAATTTCGAGAGAACTCTGCGAGAACTCGAGATTACTCGCTACGGTATCAAAGTCAGCAAACCGATACGGGGGCTGCGTGGCATTTTGAGTTCGGCGCCGGTGTGGATTGAGGAGGAAGCCGATGAAGATTGAATCGGGATTTGTCCTGCTGTTTTGGGGCAATTGCAGTTAATTTTGCAGTCGTGAATCTACTAATCAGTAGGGGCGCACCGCGCACCTCACAACTAGCTGTAGTGCGCGCAGCGCGCACCTCACCACTAGCCTAAGTCCTGGAAAACTTAAATATATTGGTAAATTTGTGTATTTTTCGACTTTTATAGCCGTTTTCACTTCTATGAAATACACTAGGTGCACAGGGCACGAGGCCGTGTCCTGTGTCAGATCATCTGTACTTCACTCAACTGAAAACCAATGTAATCCCTCGCCGAAAAGTAAGCTAACACCCGATAAAAAAAGAATCCAACTTTAGACAACCTCCCAACCCATATATAATCAGTCGGGAGCATCTCAATGAAAGCAACCAATCTAGAAATTGGAGTCAGGAGTCAGGAGGAAAGAGTCAGAAGGAAGCAGGAAGAAGTGTTTTTACAAATATGAGATGCTCCCTTTATCATAATCAGTCACTCCCCCTTCTAAAATCTAAAATCTAAAATCTAAAATCTAAAATGGTGATAACCCGTATTCACAGGAAGCTGATAAATGACTGGCACTTCAATAATTTTAGCCGTAGACCGCAATCAGCGCAACTTAGAACTATTAGCACAATTTCTCAATAAAGAAGGATACCAGATGATCGCGGCTTATAACTTTGAAGATGTTGCACAAGCTATCAGTCAGCCTGCTAGGATCGGGATGGCTTTAGTAGATATTTCTGGTTTCGATCGCCGGATTTGGGAGTGCTGCGAACAACTGCGAAATCACCAAATCCCTTTTCTGATACTCTCGCCCAAACAAAGCGCTGCGATTCAGCACGAAAGTCTGTGCCACGGTGCTCGGAATATGTTAGTAAAACCTTTGATTGTTAGAGATTTGCTGGGCATTGTGCACAGCTTGCTAGGAGAACCTGCGTGAGTCAAATTTTATTGCTTGTCGAACAGAAAGAAAATCGCCGCCTATTATTAGAATGGCTAGCAGTTTACTATGAGGTATTGCTGCCAAACTCAACAGATAGTGAGGATTTTTTACCATTTAATCAATCTTTTGACCTGGGGATAATAGACGGTCTTGCCCTGAAACGCCATTGGCAATGGGTGGCCGCCCAAAAACAGGCAGAACACCCGGTATGCTTGCCTTTTCTTTTGATTACATCCCGCTCGGATGTAGGGATGGCAACGCAATTTATTTGGCAAAGTATTGATGATTTGATTATCGCTCCGATCGAGAAGATAGAATTGCAAGCGCGGGTGGAGATTTTGCTGCGATCGCGCCAGTTGTCTTTAACTCTCAAATTGTCTCACGACCAACTCGATCGCACTCTGCAAACAGCCCAAGAACTCAACGAGATGAAAACATCTTTGCTGTACATGATTGCCCATGACGTTCGCAATCCTTTGAATTTCATCATCGGCACTACACAACTTCTTAAAAAGTACAAGTTGACATTAACAGAGGAGAAAACAGAAGAACTTCTAGACAAAACTCAAGCGGCCGCAAAAGGCATCGATCTGTTATTAGACGATGTTCTGTTGCTGGGGCGTGTTGAGTCAGGAAAAAGCGGGTTTTCGTTGCTACCGATAGACTTAGCAAAGTTTTGTAATGAGTTGGTAGGGGAATTTCAGAGCAGCCTGAAGTTGAAACCTCCAACTGATCGGGTGACGCTGAGTTTTGTGAATCACAGTCAATCGACGATGGCGTGTTTGGAGGTAAGCTTGCTGCGGCGCATTCTCGGAAATTTGCTGTCAAATGCTATTAAGTATTCTCCCCCAAATACCGAAGTAATCTTTGAATTAAAACTGACTGAAACCGAGGCGATTTTTTCGGTACAGGATGCAGGAATTGGCATACCTGTCGCCGACAAAGAACGGTTGTTTAATTCATTTTACCGGGCTAAAAATGTCGGTCGAATTCCCGGTACTGGACTGGGGCTGAGCATTGTTAAAAAATGCGTGGACTTGCACGGTGGCGAAATTACTTTGATCAGTGAAGAAGGCGTTGGCAGTACATTTACAGTAACGCTGCCGATCGCACAATCTAGAAAAACGCAAATCTCGCCTGCAACGCCTTAAACTAGATGCAGGCATTATATTGGGATTTAAAGACGGGATTTTTGGCAGGGATGATAAAGGGAGCATCTCAATGAAAGCAGGTAAGGCCAAAATAGGAGTTAGGAGTCAGGAGTCAGGAGTCAGGAGGAAAGAGGAAGAAGGAAGAAAGAAAGAGCCAGAAGAAGTGTTTTTACAAATATGAGATGCTCCCGATGGTAAATAGCTGGTTTTTCATTTTTATTACGGCATTGATGGGAGGCTTTTGATGGTTTTTTCGTGGCCAATTGCAGGGTAAAATTATCATGCTCGATCGCACCGCTGGCGGAAAATTCACACTGTTTTAAACTGCATCGCGCTGATGGTATCTCTCTGCTAAAGAGTAATATCATGTCGGATCGATTGACCATAATATCCCGGCAGGGGCGGGTTTTTGAGATTGGAGATTGTTGGCAGATATTGGCAGGTTTACCCGCCCCTACCTGATTTTGGGCGAAGCGGAGGGAATCGACCGGACATAATATAACGGGTTTTCGCAATTTGTGGGAAATTCCTTTAAGCTGGCAAATATAACTCATTTCTCACTGCGATTTCAAAACCTAAACTTGTCCGAAACTAGGGCTAAAATACAGTAAAATAAAGAGTTTTATGTTGGTTATTACTTTTTACACATACTAATTCAAAGTTCTAAAGGAGCAAGAGCGTTAAACAAATTTTCTAGGATAAATCGCAACAAAGATTGAGTTGCTAATATTAAACCTAATCGAGCTTGGGCGAGTTTTGGGTGGTCTATTTTAACTTCTCCCCAAATTCGGCACTGGCTGTAAAAAGTCTGAAAGGCTTCGCTCAAACTATTGGCTAATTTGAAATAATTGATAGGTTTTTCGCCGTTTTTTACCTCAAAAATAGGATATAAATTGTCTAGCACTGTTAACAGTTGCGATATTAAATTGCGTTCTGCTGGATGCACTAACCGCAGTCGATCGCCCTCGTCAATCCAAGGGATAGGATTTGGACTCGCCAGCGACCAAATTTCCGGCGCTGTAGTGACATCGGGCTGGGCGATCGCAATTATCCGATCGCGGTGGGCCATTCGCAGCAGGGAACAGCAGCGCGCGTGGCTGTACTGAATGGGAAACAGTCGATCGACACACACAACAGGAGATAATATTCGAGATTCTGGAAGTGGCAGGTTCGTTTGAGCTAAACGCTGCAACCAGACGGCTAAACCTGCATCAGTCAACTCCAACTCAATAATTCCCGCCGGCGCTACTTTAACGGCGAAATCTGGGTAGCACAGCGGTTCGAGTGTTTCGGCCAACTCGGCCGCGATTGTCTGCGGTGTCTGCTGCCAAGTTTTCGCCAATTTCAGGGCGATCGCAGACACGTACAGCACCCGCGCGGAATCTTTACTTCGATTTAACGGAATTATTGCACCATTCTCAATAAGCTTGTTATGGGCGGGCAGGATGCCCACCCCACAATCAAATTCACTTTTTGTGGAACAGGCATCTTGCCTGTTCTTGAGAATGGTGCCACCTATGAGATTTAACGAAATTTGGGCCTGTGTTCCCTGCTGGGCGATCGCGCTTTGGAACCTTGAAAGCAAGAAACACTTCACTGTAACTTCCGGGCACTGCTCCATATTTCTTGTATCCATATCGGCTGATCCTACCGTAACAGCGACGCTCCAGTGTTACCGCTTGCATTGTTGTTGTACGTTAAACTGCTGATGTCAGAGATGCTCGATCGGCTCCCCCGGACGGGGCTACATCGAATTAATAGGCTTTCTAGCGATTTTGGGGCTAACTATACAATAATTTACGACAAATTTTTTGCTGAACTATACCATTTTGATGTATTTTTTGCTACATTAAATCTTTCGGTAAAACACAGAAAAGTCAGCATAGTTAAGAAGCGTGCAAGCTCGATCGGGGGTTGGTTGTCTCACTTTGTATCGCACTGCTGGCAGAAGCTGTTTTTCTCACTATTAAATATATCCCAGAGCCTCACTTATGCAATCAACTTCCACACCTCTAGATACTATCGATCGACCTTTTATCACTTGGCAGCGAATTATCGACTGGGCCCAGGAACACTACCGCTGCCGGACTTTTAGCAAAGATGAGCGGATTCCCGCAAGGCCCGGACTGCTGTATTTAGTCCAGAAAGGTTCCGTGCGGCTCGTAGGTAGTGCTCAAGTTAGCGCTGCGGGGGCGAAGTCAAAATCCGTTGACAAAACTACAGAAGAAGCTTTTTTGGGCTTCGTCGGCGCAGGTCAGCCCTTTGAACTGGTTGCTCAGTCTCCGTTTACTCTCCAAGCTTACGCCCACGCCGATCAAACTCACGTAGTGTGGATGTACTGGCACGACTTGGATAATTGGCCTCACTTTCGCAGGGAAATTTTGGATGCGTTTCGCTACCAGCACCAGCGGAAACTTCTCTGGCTGAGCACTTTGGGACAGCGCCGGACTATCGACAGACTGTTAGGATTTCTCACTTTGTTGATCGAGGAGTTCGGCGAACCTTACGTAGGTGACGGCGAACCGGATGTAGTTCGGGGCTACCGGCTGCCTTGGGCCTTGACTCACGCTCAAATTGGCAGCGCGATAGGGTCAACACGGGTGACTGTGACGCGCCTGATGGGTAAGTTGCGATCGAAAGGTTTGATTAATACTGAGGATGATAATTTAATCTGTTTGCCGGCTAAGTCTAACCCCCAAAAGACAAAAAACCAACAGCAGGACTTAGAAGATTCCCTGGAAGATTCTCTGGAAGATTCCCTGGAAGATGAAGATTCCCTGGAAGATGAAGATTCTCTCGAAGAATCTGCATAAAATCCTGCGGGAAATTGCCAACAAACAGCGCGTCACTATTAGTTTCGGGGCGTCGCGCTCGATCGCTCGACAGTGTACGATGAATTGTGTAAACTTTTCCCGTTCTCCAAAGGTGCGACTGACAATGACCGATGACAAGCAAAAATCTTCAATCCCGAACAATCAGCAACGGGTGGTATTCTGCGACTTTGACGGCACGATAACTGTTGAAGAAACTTTTGTGGCAATGCTCAAGCATTTCGCACCGGAATTGTCGTCTCAACTAATGCCTGAAATATACGCTAGAAGGCTGAGTTTGCGATCGGGAGTGCGGCAGTTACTAGAGTCTATTCCCTCTGAATGTTACGGGGAAATTGTGGAATTTTCTAGGGGAAGGCTGATGCGGCCGGGATTGTTGGAATTGCTGGATTTTTTGGACGAGAAAAAGGTAGATTTTGCGATCGTGTCCGGCGGTCTTCGGGTCATGGTAGAGACGGTAATGGGCGATTTGGTACACCGGGCGAGCGTTATTTACGCTGTGGATGTGGACGCTAGCGGCCCTCGGTTGCAAGTCAATTCTGAGTTGGAAGGAGATGAGGAATTGGTGTCTAAGGTGCGGGTGATGGCGCAGCACCCGGCCGAAGAACAGGTGGCTATCGGAGATTCGCTGACGGATTTTAATATGGCTTTGCAGGCTTCGTCGGTGTTTGCGCGCGATCGGCTTGCCGAGTATCTAGACGAACAGCAAAAGCCTTATACTAAATGGGATAATTTTTTTGATGTGTTGGAAAGTTTGTCCCAGAAATGGAATTGAAACTATAGCCTTTCTCAGGTAATATAAATTCCGTTTCCATCGGTATTGTATGATGTTAAATTTTGTAGGGGCGGGTTCACCAACAATAATTGCCTATAAGAGACAATATAATAAACCCGCCCTCGTGCATATAAGTCCGATGCTACCGGATGGGATAATTTTTTTGATGTGTTGGAAAGTTTGTCCCAGAAATGGAATTGAAACTATAGCCTTTCTCAGGTAATATAAATTCCGTTTCCATCGGTATTGTATGATGTTAAATTTTGTAGGGGCGGGTTCACCAACAATAATTGCCTATAAGAGACAATATAATAAACCCGCCCTCGTGCATATAAGTCCGATGCTACCGGATTTGATATAAGGTGCGCAGTGCGCACCCTACGTTTAGATAGGCCAGCGCAATTTCTATTAACGTAAAAAGTAGATCAAAAACTGAGGATTTATAAAAAATGAGTGGCGATTTGAGATCGGATTTAATTGCAGCAGCCAAACATTTTTACGATCGCGGTTGGATGGTTGGGACTGCTGGCAATCTTTCAGCCCGCTTGCCAGATGGCAGTTTTTGGATTACTGCTAGCGGCCGCGCGAAAGGGCAATTAACCGAACAAGATTTTATCAGAATAAACTCAGACGGCGCAATTGTCGAGCAACCTGTTCCCGACAGCCGCCCTTCGGCCGAAACCAGCATTCATTTAGCCGTTTACAATTGTTTTCCAAACGCCAAAGCTTGCTATCACGTCCACTCCATCGAGGCAAATTTAGTTTCTCGGCTAACAGCAGGAGATGCAGTGCCTTTACCCGCGATCGAAATTCTGAAAGGTTTGGGGGTGTGGGAGGAAAACCCGCAAGTGTCGATACCCCTCTTTACAAATTATTTAGAAGTCCCTAAGATAGCCAAGGAAATTGGCGAATTCTTTGCCACTTGTACGCCCTCTGTACCCGCTTTGTTAATTCGCGATCACGGCATCACAGTCTGGGCAGACTCGCCAGCCGCCGCCTACAATTACGTAGAAATTGTAGAATACATTTTTCGCTATACGATCGCAGCCCGCCAATTAAATTTAGATTGAAGATTTGGGATTTGAGATTGGGCGGTGCATGAATTCCGAGGCTTAAGGATTTGAAATTAGGAAACGAGCAAACGTCGGGAATAGACAACAGTTATGGCTAAATATACCAGGGTTTTATCCATAGATGGAGGCGGAATTAGAGGAATTATTCCCGCGCAAATTTTAGTTAGCGTTGAGTCAAAGCTGCAACAAAAAAGTGGCAACCCAGATGCGAGAATAGCTGACTATTTTGATTTAATCGCTGGCACGAGTGCGGGAGGAATTTTAACTTGCATCTATTTGTGTCCCGATGCCGAAAATCCCAGCAGGCCTCGGTGGGCAGCCCAAGACGCTGTTAATTTTTCCATTAAGAGTGGCCGCGACGTTTTTCAGACTTCATTTTGGCAAAAAGTCAGATCTCTAGATGGTTTGAGAGATGAGAAATATCCCAGCGATCCCTTAGAAAAATTATTTTGGGAACATTTTAGAGATTGCAAACTCAGCGAACTGCTAAAACCTTGTTTAATTTCTAGTTACGACATTGAAAGGAGAAAAGCTCACTTCTTCGATCAAATAGATGCTCAAAAATGTGCAGCAGAAGACTATTTTATTAGAGATATCGCCAGAGCAACATCGGCAGCTCCCTCTTATTTTGAGGTTTCTAAACTCTACTCTTTTAGCAATGAATGCTATGCTTTAATTGACGGGGGAGTATTCGCAAACAATCCCGCACTTTGTGCCTATGCTGAAGTTAGAAATAAATTAAGAATTCCTGACAATAGCCAAGAAAAAAGCCCTACAGCCAAAGATATGGTAATTTTATCCTTGGGAACTGGAGAAGCTCAGAAAAAATTTCCCTACGAAAATGTAAAAAATTGGGGTCAAATTGAGTGGGTTGAGCCTTTAATTAATATCATGATGACGGGAGTTGCGGAAACTGTAAATTATCAACTCATCCAAATTTATGATGCGGTTGAAAGACCGAATCAATATTTAAGAATTACTCCCGATTTGAGCCACGAACAACCGCTGCCCATTGATGATGCCTCGGAAGAGAAAATATCAGACCTGCTGAGAATTGGCAAGGATCAAGCCGACAAGAATAATGAAGAGTTGGATAAGTTTATCGACTTATTACTTGCTGAGTAGTCCTAGGGTTTTAGATTTTAGATTTTAGATTGGGAAATGAGTGATGATTACCACAGAATCAATCACTGCCAATCTAAAATCTAAAAAGGTAGAGCACACCAACCGGAGGGGAGGCAGACTGAAAATATAGGTTGACAAATCGTGCAATAATTGCTGTAGGATTGCCGAAAATCAGTAGGTGGCAGTGCTTAGCCCTGTTTGCAATTAATCGCGAGCCCTCAATCATTGGCTAAAAAATACCAAGAAAAGTACGATCGACATTTAGATGAAACCTTCAATAACAGGTGGTTTCAGCGGTTTCTAGTGACACTGTTCTTAGGAGGCCAAGTGCTGCTACGCATACTCCAAGGCAAAATTGACCACCGCAAAATCATGGAACATTTAGTAACAGTAGGCCTGGATTCTTTCCGATCCGTGCTGCTAATAGCCTTGTTTGGGGGCATGATTTTTACCTTTCAATCCGCCCGAGAATTAGTTCGCTTTGGGGCGGTTGAGGCGGTGGGAGGTCCTTTTGCTGTGGCATTTTGTGGGGAATTAGCACCGCTTTTAACGGGGGGCGTGGTGGCGGGACAAGTAGGTTCGGCCTTTGCGGCGGAGATAGGAGAAATGCAGGTGACGGAACAAATAGACGCCCTGTATATGTTAAGAACAAATCCGGTTGATTATTTAGTAGTGCCGAGGGTGATAGCTTGCTGCATCATGCTGCCGATTTTAACAATTTTTGCGGTAGCGGTGGGGATTTTGGGCGGGCTATTGGTAGCGGTTAATTTTTATAATTTGGAACCGTCGGTATTTTTGGAATCAGTGCGGACTTTTTTGGCGCCTTGGGATTTAGTAACTGTGGCGATTAAAAGTTTTATTTTTGGGTTGATAATTGCCCTTGTCGGTTGCGGTTGGGGATTGACGACGGTGGGCGGAGGGAAAGGAGTAGGCCAAGCTGCCACGGCGGCGGTGGTAACTTCTTGGGTGTTGATTTTTATGGCGGATTTATGTTTATCGCTGTTGATGTCTCAGGAGTTGGGGATTCCTAGAACTTGATAATCTTGGCGATTATAGCAGGAGTCAGGAGTCATTCGATTTTAGATTTTAGATTTTAGATTTTAGATTTTGGAGGCGACCCCACGGATAAATGCGGGGACTTGAGTATTTTAGATTTGAGATTTTGGATTGATTCCACGGATAAATCACGTGGCGGGTACCACCTTTGAAATTCTTGGTCAAGATGGTTAAATATTAAGGGTTTGAAAAAGCATCAACGCCCTACGCCGCCAAGGCGATGGCTATAAAATAAACAAGAAGATTGTTTTAACCGCAGATGAACGCAAATAAACGCTGATGCAATTTTATCAGCGTTCATCCGCTGATATCTGCGGTTTAAAACTCTCAACTTGAGATTTTAGATTGGAGAAAGGAGGGCGATACACTCGAATTGCCTCGATTGGAACTTTCCCATCTGTTTCGGGGACGATTTCGAGGGTGTGTTTGGAGTTGCTCAAATTCTGAGCCAATGTTGTAGAATACTCGCGGCTTGAATCTGCAATTTGTGGGGGAACGTATGAATCAACAAACATTGGTCGCACCTGCCAGGAAATCTCAAAGCCTTTAGGCGTCGGTTTTTTAGAGTATTCATAAGCATTTTTCAGCCACCAGTTTCTCGGTTCAATCACAATGCGGCCGGAGTTTGAGACAAACATTTCGTCGTTTGTACCGCTGCCGTCGTAACCTGTTTTAGAACCTACAACGTCAAATTTAAACTTGCTGGCGTCGCTGTTAATCTCAGTAATTACGGCTTTCCAATCTTCGACGATTAGCGGTTTTTGGCTAGATACTTGGATGATTGCCGGCCAAGGAACGCCAGGACTAGCGCTAGGTCTGGTGATGCTGTAAAGTTCAGGAAATTCTGAGGGTTTTTTGCCGTCGATCGCAATTTTAGCAGAAATTGCCTTGCCGTTGAAGGTTTTATCGGCGATCGCATCTATTCTATTTCCTTCAAATTCTAAAACCAACTTACCATCTTGCCACTTAACATCCCTGCCAACCGTATAGGTTTTCACTAAATCCTGCGGCGGTTGAGGATAATTTGGCTTGTATCGCAGGTGCGGTTTTATCAGAGCAGCTAGGAGAAAATTTCCCCAATGGTTGAGGTGAACGCTGTCGCTCAATAGCTGTTTTGGCTGCAAGCGATTGTCTTCCAAATACCTGCGCCAAGGTTCACGAATTTCGGCGATTTCGCAGCCGTATTTATCGGCTAACTCAGGCAGCCATTTAGTAGAATGAGTGTTATGCCATTCGTATCTTTTGACTTCTTCGGGATCGTCGCTGTTGCCTGTCGGCAGCCACTGGATGTGGTCTGAATGCAAGAGTATTTCGCTAGCAGTGCGGCTGCGGACATTGGCAATTATGCCTTCGTAATCTTCACCGCCTCCGTAGACGTGAAAAATTAGCAAGTCTGGATAAAAAGGATACAAATCGTGTTCGCTGGGACGGATTAAAATCGGGGCGGCAAATCCTCCGATTGCCCGATTTTCCACAATCAAATCTGCATTGGGAAATCGCTGTTTCAAATCCTTCACTACATCTTTCCACCAATCTTGCTGAGTGATGGATTGACCGTAGAATAGGATGCGTACTTGGCGGCGGTCTGTTGGAGTGCTAGCCGCAAGTAGCCCCATCGTCCTTTGAATCCTCGCTCCAAAAGTAGCACTATTTTGCATAGGAGCGGGTGGGGGGAATGGCGTATCGGCAGCTATTTTTTTGATGAGCGGAACTAACAGAAAGCTCAGACACAAAAAAAGCAGCCACAAGTAGCGATAAATCTTGGATTTTCTGCTATTTCTTTGGTGTTTTGCCATTGTTTTATTTTTCAGTTATGTAAAACCCACCTATAACTACCAAGAGTAGTTGTAGGGTGCGCATTGCGCACCTTACGAGAGGTTTCGGGTGCAGGACGCGACCTCACGAGTAGCTTTCGGGTACAGGGCTGGCACGCCTCACGAGTAGCTGTAGTGTAGGCTGTATGGAAATATATTACCAAATTGAGGGCGACAAAAAGTGATATAATGCCTGCTAATTAATTGCAGGAGATCGATCGCACCTCAAATGGATTACAAAACAGCCCGCAGTTTTCTGATCGACCAAGGAACCGCCCTGGAAACCAAGAAAAACCCCGACGCCTTCCTGATGCGTCTCAAACAAGGTCAACCGCCCGTACCCGGACAGGTGACATCGATTTTATTAGCTTTAAAAATATTGTTTGAGAGTCTGCAAGAATCTCCAATGCTCGATCGACAATTAATCTCGGCACTGCATTTACTGTCAGTAGAAGGTTTACAGCAATTTGAAGCTGGACTCCGCAGAGGAGTTTCTTGGCCTCCGCTGCTGAAAGAAGACTTAAATCGAATTGCGATCGCAGTCAAGAATATCTTTTCCGGCGTCTGGCAATAATTAACTCGGCAACCAGCGATCCCGATACCCACCGCCAGCAAACTAAAATTTTTTTCTCCATTTTTTTTCTAGAATTATTTGTAAAATTTTATGTTAATCTTGCTACATTTACCCTCAAATTGTGGCATCTTAATATAAGTAAGAATCGATTCTAACAAGCAATTGGAGAAACTCCTCATGAACGCCGAAGAAAAAGCTAGACAACTAATTGCACGAGAAAGGCAGCATAGCGAACACTTGCACGAATCTATGCTCAACCGTTCCTCCCACGAGCTAGAAACACATGGCGAGGGAATTGCTGAAGAAAAAGCCAGAGAATTAATGGCTCAAGAAAGGCAGCACAACGAACACCTGCACGACTCTATGTTAAGCCGTTCCTCCCAAGAGGTAGAGGCATCGATCGCACCCGATGATACTGAAAAATAAATTTTGTTAACACAAAACTTACGGACAAAAACCAAGAAGCCTGGTTTTTATACCATTTTTCATACCCTAACAAAGGGCTGTAAAAATGTTTTTGTATAAACAACCAGGTTTCTCCATCCCGGAATAGTTCAGTACAGCAAAACTATACTCAAATCGAGGAGGATTTTAGGTGCAATCAAAACCGCCCCTGCTTGGTTGACAGCCGCTATCACCAACATCCAACCGCCAAATATAGCAAGAGAAAATGCCAGGTTCTACTCGTCGCGAAAGCTTTCGAGAGATGCCAAAAGAGCTGGCAGTCCCGCTAGCGCAGCCGACACCAGAGCCTCATCTTTGTAAACTCGCGATCGCAGAATACGGGTACTTTTAGACGCAGAGGTGAAAGAGCCTCGCCGTTGGGAATTTTCGGTTTCAACCCGCCCTAAATTTTTTGTTTCTCGCGTCACGCAAAACATAGCAGTATCCTCGCAGTATCGTCAATTAATCCCTAAATATGCGCCCGTAAAATTTCTCACGGCTTGCTGTATGTTTCTATTATTACTCAGATAGGTAATAGAGATGAAACCATGAAATAATTATTCACGATAGCTAGGGATCAACTTAAACTGTTTAACAGCTTTTATTAATTTGTTACACGGGGCGCGTTTGTTTAAGCCGCCCGCAGCGACACAGACACCAGGCAGCCAAAGCAAAATCACCGATTTCACAACAGGAACCCGGATCAATGATGCTAACTCTTAGTGCAGCAACAGTTATAAGTCAAATCAGGCCGACTGTCGAAAGCTTGCGCGACGGAGACTACCGCTACCGAGACTCCTTTGCGATCGATCGACCTTTCAGAGAAATCCAATTTCGCAAACAAGACAGATACATCACCGGCAGCGATTCAGACAAACGCACGGGCAAAAGTTACTGCTTCCGGGGCATCCCCCAGCACAACAACATTATTAACATCACGGTAGCGATCGAAATTTCCCCGAAAACAGCACAGAAAACCGAGTGGAAATTAGCACCGGGAAACCCGATTAATTTCGACAACCTTTATCCGCTGCAAGCTGGGCCTGGATTAGAATTGTACAAATGTTTGACAGCTTTTTTACCCAAATTGAAGGAGTAATTACTCCTTACTTGTTAGTAGTGGTTTCTTAATTGCTTTGGCTTGTTTATCACCAATAACATTCGTTAAGCTGTGGTGCATTTAAGTTGTATTTGTGGGGCGGGCGAGACGCCCACCCCACAATAATTGCATCAAATTTGACTGTAAAATTTAGATGCACCTCAGATTAACAGTTAACAGTTATCACTCAACTGTTAACAGCCAACATTTAACTCCCTAAGAACCAGCATTTTCCAATTCTTCCCGCAGCATTTCCCGGTAGACTTTCGGCAAACGAGAACTCATAGAATTGTTTTCAATTCCATATCCCAAACTCGTCCAAGTTCCTGAAAGCATCCGCAATACGTCGGTTAATCTTTCCTGCCGCAACATCTCAGGAATATCAGCTTTCCAAAACTTGCGATCGCTCAACCAAGCATAAACCACAGCATCCTGATCTTCGGGTTCAAAACTGTAATCTTCCCAGAATAAAAAATTAGCACGACGCGCCTGATAGCGCTTAGCCTTTTCCTTCCAAGTCGTAGTCAGAAATTGATACCTGCCCGCAGCGGTAGTACACTTGCCTCGATTCGGGCCATTAACAATCTTCACGCACCAGTCAGGATGGCGGCTCAAATCTAATATATATTTGCCACCGTAAACAACGTGATAAGGGCGAGAAACATTCGACTCGCTAGCAGAAATAGTACGCATCAGAGCTCGAATGTAAGGATCTCCGGTTTTCATAGCCAGCGGCGGAAATTTTCCCACCCCGCTTGCCGACTGCGACAACTGCTGATTTCCCCGCAAACTGTCAACCACAAAAACACCGCCACCAATCACAGCGCCGATTAAAAGTATAAATCCGAGGATTTGAATCTCCGATCGCCTCAGCAAACCTCTTTTTCGACGGCCAAATTTCTCAGCTTCCAGCAAAGTCATTTCCATTTCCGAAATTTCGGCCCATTTTCGCGCCACCCGCATCCGGCGCACCCGAAAATCGTATTGATATAGGGGGGCCGCTAACAGCGTTAAACTCGATAAAGCCCCCGCCAATTTAATCAGCCAGAAATCTAATTCACCGGCTATGGCAACATTTGTTAGAGTAGATATTCCTGTTAGTAACTGGGCCGGATCGATCGATCGCGCTGGCCAATAAAAAATTGCAAGTTGCACCAATAGCGACAGATTAAATGCAAAAAAAATCACTACAACAGCATTCAAGCCTTCTCGCAAGTGCGATCGAATACCAGTGTGCCTGCGCTTGAACTTGCGCGCAACGCGAAAGCGCCCCGGCAGCATAATTAGTAAGGGATTTAAGATTTTGACTGCGAACAAGTGACAAACAAAAAACACAGGCAACTGAATCAGCCAAGCCGCCAGCAGTAGAGTCAGAAAGCCGATATCGTCGCTGACAAAAGGAATGCCCCGGCGAAGGACAAAACTAAAACTCTGAGCGAGAGCAAATGCCCTTAACCACGAAATCGGATAGGGGAACCAAGCTGGCCACTTGAGAGTTTTCATGCTGGGAGAGAGAAATTTCAACGGCGAATCGTAAAACTATTAAGATTTTGCCAGATTTGGCGATCGGAAAATTGTTGTAGGGTGCGTCAGCTCAAATCTTTGACCCAAATCACATCTTGCACCATTCTCGATAAGCCTTTTTTGGGCGGGCAGGATGCCCACCCCACAAGAAAATGCACTTTTTGTGGAACAGGCCGGAAAGCCTGTTCTTGACAATGGTGCAACATCTCAGATCTAAATCAAAGTGTTTTTTGTCTGACGCACCGAACCCAAGCGAGGCTAATTCAATCAAATCACACTGGCAAACAACTCCTCAAAACTCTTTTGCGGAGCCTCCGGCTTCGCCACAATTTCGACAACTTTGTTGCGAGAAGTCGGCTGAAACAGCGCCTCCACGCACACTTGGGCTACCTTAGTGCGGGGAATGCTGCTCTCAAACATTTTGTCGGCACCAGTCATGACGATCGCATCTGAATTATCCTCATTTTTGAGACCGCCCGGACGGACGATCGTATAAGTTAGGCCGCTTTTTTGCAAATACTCCTCAGCTTGTTTCTTCCAAACGAGAATCAGCCAGAACAAATTTAGCGGGTGAAAAAACTGAGAGACGCACAGAGAAGTCACCAGCACAAAATGGTCAATGCCCTTAGCCTTAGCTGCATCCACCAAATTTTTAGTACCTTCAAAATCCACCTTGTAAGGCGCTGTCGGGTCAAAACCAGGGGCCGCCCCCGTCGCACACAGCAATACCGTACTATCGCCGATGGCATTGCCCAGGGAAGTCGCATTTAATACATCTCCCGTCACTAACTCAGCCTCCGGTGGTAAAATTTGTCTAGCTGCCTCTAGATTTCGGACTAAGGCGCGCACGGGAATACCTCGCTTGACCAATTCTGCGACGATGCGGCGGCCAGTCTGACCTGTGGCTCCTGCTACAAATGCTTTCATAAGTCGAGTTATGCTGAACTAGGGTAAGTTTTGTTACTATCAATTTCTCAATTGTAGGGAGGAAACTCCCTTAACACATCCCCAACCGGATCGATTGGCGTGTATAACAGGAGAGCATACGATGAAGCAGGATTCCGCTGAATATCAAACTGTTGAAGCTTCTGACGAAAATTACTACCCAGATGGGAGTTTCCAACAGCCCGAAAGTGGAAGCGCGGATGCAGCAGAGGAAGTTGAGCCGATTTGGTTTCACACGCATTTTGAAGACAGCATGGAGATGTACGCCGATGCGGAGACGGTGGCAAAGCATTTGAACAACCACAAGACTTGGTTTTGCCAGTGCGCTTCGCCGATGAAGGCCCAGCCACTCGGAGAAAACGGCTACGATTTATTAATCGGGCGTTTTGGGGCTTTCGGCTACCGTGTTGAAGCGAGAATTGGTTTAGAGTTGCTGCCGCCTGACGCTGAAGGCTGCTATTTAATTAAGACTATTCCGGTTCCGAATTATACCTCGCCTGGGTATGAAGTGGATTTTTGCTCGGCAATGAAGCTAGTGGAGATACCCTCTCAGGAGTTTGCCGCCGATTGGCCGAGCTCGGAACGTGCTAAGCTGCCGCCTGCGATTACCAGCGCTACCTGGAAGCTGGATTTGGCTGTGGGAGTTTGCTTTCCCAAGTTTATTCGATCGATGTCTCAACCTTTAATAGAAAAAACCGGCGATGCGCTTTTGGAAAAAATCATCAAACAAGTTAACCGGCGCTTGACTTATAAAACTCAGCTTGTTTTTCACGAAAGTTTGGGCATTCCTTTTCCGAAAAATCCTAAGAAACATTAAGAATACTTACGCTCTAACCTGTACTGCATTTAAATTGTATGTTAAGTGCGGGATATCCTCCCCACCCCACAAGAGTAAAGATTTATTTTACTCTGCAATTTAAATGCGGATTAGCTTAACTCGCATTTGTAGGGTGTGCACTGCACACCTTACTCATAAGTGCGACACTCATAAGTGCGATCGTAATAACTCCTACCCTTGTAGATTTTCGACTTTGGCGTGAGCGCTCCGCCGCACAATTTTAGATTAAATTATTGGGAATAACTAATTGTTGAT
The DNA here is from genome assembly GCF_036705485.1 of Microcoleus sp. AT9b-C3. NCBI lineage: Bacteria > Bacillati > Cyanobacteriota > Cyanophyceae > Oscillatoriales > Microcoleaceae > Microcoleus > Microcoleus sp. AT9b-C3. The sequence continues at coordinate 47,784 of NZ_JAUBUR010000006.1, forward strand.
GGGTTGGGATAACGAGCCTAAAGTTGCTTTTTTGAAACGGATATCACTGTCTCCGTGCGCGCCTTATGCCTATGTCTTTGAATCCAACACTTGCTTGAGCACTTAATCCCAATAACCAAGTTATTGCTAATCAAAATTAAGGGTAATGTCATGATTGCATTTTACATATAGCAATCCTTGCAGTAGTCGTATTTTTTTTACCTCACCCCAACCCTACCCGAACCTGCGGGGAGTCCGTAAGAAATTCACAAATTATTTAGGATTGCTATATGCTGATTTATTATCGCCGGAATTAGTTTTTATTATGAGTCAATTTAGCACAGGGGTGGACACAATAGTTTCAAGTCAGATGCCATCAACTTCGACAGCACTATTATTAAAAAAATCGGCTTCTGTTATAAGGATTTCCCTCCTTATTGCCTCATGATTAACCACTGTAGCGATGCAGTTCAAAGCAGGTTCCGATCGCCCTCAGAAACCAGCAAGTGTCTTAGATCACAAGGCTTATCGATCCCCCTCACTGCCCAAAAACCTAAAATTATGTCACATTAAGTAAGGGGTTATAAAATAACTCTTGCCATATCCCTAGAAAGTTATGACAACGAAACTAAGAGCTACACACACAGAGAAAATGGAGAGAGACTTGCACCAGTTGAGGGCAGACCAAGAACTGATTCTCAACCAAGTAGACAATGCGATCGCTCTGTTCGACTCGTCTGACTGCTTAGTTTTGTTTAACAAAAAATTGGCCGGAATGTGGGAACTGTCCCCCGAATGGCTGGAAACAAAGCCGAAGTGTCACTTGCTGTTTGCGGAAATTGTCGATCGGGGTTACTTGTCTGTTCAGCAGTGGCAAGAGTTTCAGCAAGCACTCGAAACATCTAAGCAGGAAAGTTTATCATTTTATTTCGAGCAATCCAATGCGGTTTGTTTGGAAGTTGGCGCCACGATTACCAACAGTGGCGGACGGCTGTTAACCTTTCGAGACGTTACGGTATATCAAAACTCCCAAGCTAGTTTGAACGCAGAAGTCAGGCGGCTGAGCTTTCTTTTAGGTTTAACCGAACGCCTGCAAAAGTCTGACAGTTTGCAAGAAATAGGTCAGTTTGCCCTCACCTATCTAGTAGAGGCAATGAATGCTGCTTTCGGAGATGTCAAGGTGATTAGCGGCAAGGGAAACTATCGCCAAGCGTCGGGGATTTGCAACCAAGTTTCTAGTCAATTTTTGGCTACTTACGGGGAACCCGTAGTCGCAGGAATGCAAGAATTGCTCGACCAAGGCATTCCCTACGGCATCGGTTTGCTGTGGGAAGTAGTGAAAACTGGTAAACCTGTGTTTGTCGAGGATTATGCCCAACATCCCAATGCCGTGCCGGAATTTCGGCATCCGGGAATTGGACAACTGGGCATTTTTCCGATCGCAGCTACCGACGGCGCGATCATCGGAGTCCTGACGCTGGAGTCTCGCAACATCAAAAAACTGCAAGCCGCCGTCCACCAAGAAGTGCTGGAGGCTGCTTGCCGGACTTTGGGGGCCGCGATCGAGCGGGCTCAGACACAAGAAAACCTGCGCCAAGTTAACGAACAATTAGAGTATTCTTCTCAGTTGAAATCCGAGTTTTTAGCCTCAATGTCCCACGAATTGCGGACGCCTCTCAACAGCATTCTCGGCTTTTCTGACTTGCTGCTGCGGCAAACAGCCGGACAGTTGAGCGATCGACAAATCAACTATGTAGAACTGATCGAAAAAAGCGGCCAGCACTTGTTGCAGCTAATCAACGATATTCTCGATCTTTCTAAAATAGAAGCCGGGAAAGTAGAACTAAATTTACAGCCTGTTCGCGTTCAAGAACTCGCGAGCGACTGTCTGAAAATGATGCAGCCACGGGCCGACAAAAAGCGAATCGGTTTGTCTTTAGAACTCGACTACCGTATTACTAAAGTTTGGCTCGACGAACGGCGAGTGCGACAAATTGTGATTAATTTACTTTCCAATGCCATCAAATTTACCCCCGAACAGGGACAAGTTAAACTCAGCGGGCGTCTGGTCTACGGCAGTGAAATAGACGGCGACTATCGGCCGGATTGTTCTCCTGTAAATGCCAGCACTCCTTATTTTTGTTTTGAGGTGCAAGACTCCGGCATCGGTATTCCTCAAGACCGCTGGCACTTGCTATTTCGACCTTTTCAACAGGTCGATTCTTCCCTGACTAGGCGGCACGAAGGTACAGGTTTGGGTTTGGCTTTGACTAAGCGTCTGGCAGAATTGCACGGGGGAACTGTTTCTTTTCAATCTGTTTGCGATCGGGGAAGTATTTTCCGCGTTTGGCTGCCTTTGACGGAGATGCGTCAACAGTTGGGAAACTTTGCTTCTTGTGCTTTGGATACAAAGTTAGTGCCTGGTTCTGCGATTGCTTTACCCATTGCCAGGAAGCGGATTTTGGTTGTCGAAGACCAGCCTTTTAACCAAATGTTAATTTCTGAGGTGATGGAATTGGAGGGGTACGGGGTAGAGATACTCGCGGATGGGAAGGCGATGGCCGATCGTATTCTCGCCGCCTCTGCTGCCCCGGACTTGCTGCCGGATTTGATTTTGATGGACATTCAGTTGCCGGATGTTGACGGCTTTGAGTTGATGCGCCGAGTTAAAGCAGATCCTGTCTGGGACTCGGTACCGATGATTGCGGTGACGGCGATGGCTATGCCCGGTGACAGCGAGCGATGTTTGGAAGCTGGCGCTTCTGCTTATTTGAGCAAGCCACTGGATTTAAATTTGACGATCGCTACTGTCCGTTCTTTTCTGGGCTAACAATAATTATTTGCAGTTCCAGCACTGCCATTTATGATAATTGATAACAACAAAGGTTAAACTCAAGAGTAGATAAATATGTATATGACTTGCCCGCACTTGCCTCCGAAAGCCGGTTCCTACGAAAAATATCGAGTTTAGTAACGAGAAATATACGCATCAACCAGTTTTCGAGCTTTCCCACGCGCAACTCCCGAGCTAAATTCCATATATTAGATCATATTCCATGTCAAACAAGTCGCCCTGCATCATGTTGGTTGATGACGAGCCAGCTAATCTGACTTTACTGGAAGAGTTATTACACCTGAAAGGATACGCTACAGTATCAGCGCTATCTGGCCATGAAGCACTCTCCCTCGCCCGCGCCTCTCGACCCGATTTAATTTTATTAGATATTATGATGCCGGAGATGAACGGTTTTGATGTGTGCGATATCCTGCGGAAGGATACGGCATTGCAAACTGTACCGGTGATTTTTTTAACTGCCCTCGCTGACGATATGTCTCGGATCAAAGGGTTAGAAATGATGGCAGATGATTATTTAACAAAGCCTTTTAACAGTCGTTTGTTGCTGGCGAAAGTGGAAAATATTTTGCATTTGAGTCAAATGCGATCGCAAGCTGTATCTTCCCAACTCCACCAGCAAGTCAAAGAGCAAAGCAAACGCCAAATCGCCGCAGCTTGGGAAGCCAACGAATATCTTTCAGAAAAATTTCAGCTATTTGTGCCAGAGCAACTTCTCGGACGAATTGCGCCGAAAGGAATAGAATCTATTCAGTTGGGAAATGTCACAGAAGAAGAGCTGACTGTTTTATTTTGCGACATTCGCGGGTTTACTACGATCGCCGAATCTCAACCAGCTCGCGAGACTTTTGAATGGTTGAACGCTTTTTTTACTCAAATGAACGATTGCATAACGTCTCATGGCGGGTTTATTGATAAATACCTAGGCGATGCAATCATGGCAGTATTTGACAAGCCGAATTCTCACGCTATGGATGCGATCGAAGCCGCAGTAGCAATGCAAGAAACTTTGCAAGAATTTAATGCCAGCCGCCACAAATACAATTTAGAATCTCCCGTCAATATTGGTACGGGAATTAACACAGGTATCGGCATGATTGGGACTTTAGGTTCCGATCGCCGCATGGACTCAACAGTCATCGGCGATGTGGTAAATACAGCTTCTCGGTTAGAAAATTTAACTAAAATATACGGTTGCCAAATTATTGTTAGCGAAAATGCGATCGTTCATGCGAGAGAATTTCTAAATGGCATCAGTTCCCACTCCCACTCAAAAGAAAGTCTATTATTAAAGTGCGACTTAGAAGTGGAAACACAGGAGAGTATTATTTCTACTTCTGAGGCGACTGCTGCTGACAGCCATTTGCCCAGCAACAATTATTACTATCGCTGGATCGATCGAGTAACCCCGCGCGGCAAGCAGCAAGCTATTGAAATCTACGAAATCTGGGCAGCCTCCTGTCCCGACTCGGAGGCAAAGCAGCTTACCCAGGGTTTATTTGACAAAGGAATTCAAGGATGGCAATCCGAAAGATTTGTCGCAGCCTTGGGATATTTTCAGCAACTAATCGAACAAAACCCTGCTGATACAGTCGTCCGTTTTTATATAAATCGCTGCCAGGAAAAACTAGGTTTTATACCTGTAAGTAACCGCTCAGAAATCAACTAAATAGAACCAGTTCGTACAGATAATTTCAGTCCTCTTTCTTACCGCAAATACCAGCTAAGCTAAAAAAATCCCGTTCTTAGTGAGGACTTCAGTCCTCTTTTTTAGCGCAAATAAGGACTCAAGTCCTGGGTACGAACCTATACCAATTCTGAAAAGTAGGCTAGCATCTGTAGGGGCACGGCAATGCCGTGTCCGGCGCAGGGAGTAGGACACGACATTGCTGTTTAGTGTCAACTTAACGTACAACTAATAGTCTGGCTCTTGTTGAAACCCGTGCCTCAAAGCTAAAGTCCTCTTGCATAGGACTAATGAGTTCTTAAGTCCTTTTGGAGAGGACTTTAGCTATAAGCCCCGTGGAATTCATTCCCGCTTAGGACTGAGCGGCGGACGGAAGGACTGAGCGGACTGACAGCTTAAGTTGACGCCAATGGGCAATGCCGTTTCCCTACTTATCTACGAACCAATCAAAGCACTCTAATTTTAGACCCTCAAACAGTAGTCAAAACTTGCTCTCTCAACTTCCCGATCAACTCATTCACCCCCCCCGCATTCAAACGGTAACTCAGAGGATGACCGATTAAATAAGCTGAACTTTCAAACAAAACATCAATTTCCACCAAACCATTTTCTCGCAAAGTTTTGCCAGTCGAAACCAAATCCACAATTGCCTCCGACATACCCGTAATCGGCCCTAACTCCACAGAACCGTAAAGCGGCACAATTTCCACCGGCAAATTCAAATTGTGAAAATATTCTCTTGCACAGTGTACGAACTTAGAAGCCACTCTACCGTGAGGAGGCAAATCTACAGTTCGTCGATAAGAACTAGATTCCTTGACAGCCACCGACAGCCGACACTTGCCAAATTTTAAATCAATTAAATTGGCAACTTTCGGCTTTTTTTCCCGCAAAACATCATAGCCAGCAATCCCCAAATCTGCTTGACCGTATTCCACATAAACCGGCACGTCATGCGTCCTTACTAGCAAAGCTTTTGCAGTGCCTGTAGGGTCATAAATTTGAAGTTGTCGGTTAGAGGAATCGAGAAAAGCACTGAAGTCTAATCCAACCGATTTAAACAGCCGAATGCTATCTCCTAACAGTCCGCCTTTGGGAAGTGCAACAGTAATCATGTCAATTTTTAGAGTGTAAATTTATCAATTTGGGAAGGGGGCGATCGCGGTATAAGCAGAAACAGCTTTTACCAAACTCAGAATAACACATAGAGTTCATAGCGAAAAATAAATTTCGGGTATTGCTTGATCCTTTGTTTGAGGATATATTATATTTAGTAATTTTTTATTGAGTCAATTTTTTAAACGGCGGTCGGTATGGAAAACGCTCAAGAATTTGACGAAAATTTTCCCGAAAATTTTCACAGTGTAGACCCGGATTCCGTGAAAAAGATTACAGTAGATGAAATCCTCTCAGGCGGTGGTGTAGAGAGGGAGGAAATGGACTATACAGTAGCTGTACCTAGCGCTAACCAGGCTAGGGTTCCCAGGGACAGAGGCTTCTCATCTCAGGTGCAATCAAGCGTGTTCGATCGCGCCCCCCGATCGAAGTTTGCAGAAAAACGCGGAACGCTGGGAGGCTGTTAATGTAAAATGCTTGCAGAGGCTGGTGCACAGAACCCGACGATCGCCATTGTGTGTCACGCCTTTGTGTATTCAACTCTAAAACTTAAACTTTAATGGGCGATCGCCAATAGCTGACAGCTAAACTATGACCGAATTGACACTTGTTATTGGCAACAAAAATTATTCTTCTTGGTCGCTGCGCGCTTGGCTGGCGATGAAACAAGCTGGACTGGAATTTGCCGAGGTGAGAATCCCCTTAGACTGGCCGACAACGCATGAAGAAATTCGGCGCTATTCTCCATCGGGAAAAGTGCCAGTTTTAATCGACGGCGACTTAAAAGTGTGGGAATCTTTAGCAATTTGCGAATATGTTGCCGATCGCTTTGCAAATGATTTGTGGCCGACAGATGTAGCGGAACGCGCGATCGCCCGTTCCATTGCTGCCGAAATGCACGCGGGGTTCCAAAATTTGCGCGACAATATGCCGATGGACTGCCGCAACCGCTATCCGGGAGAAGGGATGACCCCCGGTGTAGAAGCAGAGATCGATCGCATCTTTGCCATTTGGCGCGAATGCAGGCAAAAATTCGGAACAGGTGGCAATATGCTGTTCGGAAAATTCACAGTTGTTGACGCTATGTTTGCCCCTGTTGTGATGCGTTTTGTCACCTACGGAGTCAAATTAGATTCAGTAGCAAAAGCTTATGCGGATGCAATTTGGGCACTACCTGCCATCCAGGAATGGGTAGCAGCAGCTTGCAGCGAATCGGAAAGTATTCCACACATTAAAATCTAGGAAAAATCAGTTTACTTAACTTAAAATCTCAAATTTTAAGTCTCAAATATGAAATCAGGATGCGGATTCTTTTAGTTGATGATGAAGTTGAGTTAACTGACCCTTTGAGTCGAGTCTTAACGCGCGAAGGTTATACAGTTGATGTGGCATTTGACGGAGCAAGTGGCAGCAATTTAGCAATACAGGGCAATTACGATTTACTAATTTTGGATTGGATGCTGCCGAGACAAACCGGACTAGCAATTTGCCAGAATTTGCGATCGCAAGGACGGAATACGCCAGTGCTATTTCTCACCGCCAAAGATACCGTAGACGATCGCGTACAAGGACTCGACGCCGGTGCAGACGACTATTTAGTCAAACCTTTTGAACTGCGAGAACTCCTAGCCAGAGTCCGCGCATTACTGCGGCGGCCTCCTACTTTTGATGCCGAGGTGGCTGTCGGGCGGCTGCAAGTGGCAGATTTACAGCTAGACTACGACAATCAATTAGCTTATCGGGGCGATCGTACAATTGACTTATCAGAAAAAGAATGTCAGTTATTAGAATACTTAATGCGCCATCCCGGTCAATTGCTAACACACGAACAAATCCACCAATATTTGTGGAGTGAAGCCGAAAAACCCAGCAGCAATGTATTAGCCGCTCAAATCCGCCTGCTGCGCCGCAAAATAGAAGCACCGGGCGAATCTGTGCTAATCCACACAGTCTACGGCAGAGGCTATCGCTTTGGAGAAGCCAATTAAAAATAATAGCAATTGTACAAAAATCCCTCTTCCCTCTTCCTTCTTTCCTCTTCCTTCTTCCTTCTTCCGACGGACATCGGACTGACATCCGTTGCATCCGTTACATCCGTGGAGCGAATCCGTTGCCGAACTTCCTTCTTTCTGACATCCGTTACATCCGTGGAGCGAATCCGTTGCCGAACTTCCCTCTTCCTGTCTATTATCGGGAAAGTGTGCACCCTCAACCCGCCCTTACCGATGTTGACAAACCAAAGTAATTACTGTCACCTCCGGGGGACAAAATAGCCTTCCCGGCGAATAAGTTCCCAAACCCCGATTCACGTACAGCAAATTACTCCCCACCTGATGCAAACCGCTAGCCCATTCCCAGTGAGTAACTACTCTATCGCAACCCGACAGCAAAGGAATGAACTTTCGGATTCGTTTAGGAATCAAATAGCCAATTTTTCTGACCCAAGCGTACAAAGGGCCGATACCAGGAATAACGATTTGACCGCCGTGAGTGTGCCCAGACAACTGTAAATCAATTCGCCAATTTTGCAGCTTTTCAGCAGTATCAGGATTGTGAGACAAGACAATCCGAGAAATGGCGGGATTTATTGATGCCATTACAGGTTTAGGCGCGAAATCGCCCGACCAAAAATCTGCCAGCCCAACTAAAGCCAATTCTGGCCCCAAAGGATAGATTGCTTCGTTGTACAAAACCCTAATCCCCACGCTATTTAAAGCATTAGCAACCTCTGTTTTTGCCCCCGGCCAATAGTGGTCGTGATTGCCCAAAACCGCGTAAATTCCCACTCGACTTTGCAAGTTTTTCAATCGCTGCACTAAGCCGTAAATAGGTGCGGGATCGTAGGTAATAAAGTCACCGGTTAAAAAAATCAAGTCGGGTTCGGCTTCATTGGCCGCAGCAATCGCCTCTTCTAGCAACCCTTCCGATAGTCGCACCCCGTCATAGTGAAAGTCAGTAAGCTGTACAATTTTAGTACCCGATAGATTTGCTGGAAGATTGGCGATGGGTATTGTTAAATACTCTACTCGAAGTTTTCCAGTTAATAACCTGTGCATAAATCTAAGGTTTATTGATGACAAAGCGCCACCTCTAGCTTAGCAAATAAACACGCAAGACTGCCAAACTAGATATTCTTCCCTTTTCCTTCTGTCATCTGACTTGTTAACTAATAACTTTTGACGAATGTCGCTTCTTCTCAATATATTGTTGGTGGTAATCCTCTGCCATATAAAATTCAGCAGCAGGTTTGATTTCGGTGGCAATGTCTTTGTCGTATTTACCGGAAGTTTGCAATTTTTGTTTGGAGAGGCGAGCGGCTTTTTCTTGTTCGGAATTATGATAAAAAATCACCGACCTGTACTGTTCGCCTCTATCGGGGCCTTGGCGATTGATTTGGGTGGGATCGTGACAGTTCCAGAATACCTCTAGCAGTGCTTCGTAACTCACCTGCGATCGATCGTACTCTACGAGCACGGCTTCAGCGTGACCGGTGACTCTAGCGCAAACATCGAGGTAGCACGGGTTCGGCCAGTGACCTCCTGTGTAGCCCGCAGCAGTCGAGACGACACCCGCAACGGCGCGAAACTTGTGTTCAACTCCCCAAAAACAACCGGCGGCAAATGTGGCTTTTTCCATCGTGTTACTCATCGTATTGAGATAAAACTTGGCACTAAATTATGCTTGACATATTCCCATTAGTGTGCATTCCCAAACTAATCGCGGTTGTACGTAGTTTAGCAAATATTGTCGTGCTTTTTCCAAGGGCTCTAAGGGCGATCGACTAATTCTCCCTGCCAAAAATTGCTGCCAGTAACAGTGTTGTAAATAATCGATTAACCACAACTGAGATTCAGTATCTAAAGTTTTATCAATTTCCTTGGCCAATTCCAAAGCAGACCGCAGATTTTGAGGCAACTGCTTCACCTTTTGCAGCAAATCTTCGGGTATTGATTGCAGTTGCTGCCAGATAGAAATTGCCTCCCCAGGACTTCCCTGAGCCATCCCCATTACCTCGGGATGATCTAAAATCTCTGCGAATCCGGTTTGCTGCAAAACTTGTGCCATTGCTTCGGGATTCATCCGAGAAAACTGGATTTTTTGGCAACGGGAAATCAAAGTTGGCAACAAAAGTTCCACTGTCGGAGCAATTAAAATTAGCGCTGCTTTTCCAGGTTCTTCTAATGTCTTCAACAAGCCGTTAGCGGCTCCCTCACCCATTGTTTCTGCTTGTTCCAAAACTACCACAGAACGCCCCGCTTCTAGTGGCGGTCGGCTGAGAAAATCACCGATTTCTCGAACTTGTTCTAAACGAATTTGTGGCGGTGCTTTCCGCTTTAAACCCGCTTCCTCTGCTTCCTTTGGTGTAAGCCGTTTACCTTGGTTCATGTAAGTTGGTTCTACCCAAAGTAAGTCTGGATGATTGCGCTGCCGCACGCGATTTTGTACCGAGGCTATGAGTCTGGTTTCGGAAAGATTGGCTGAGAATAAAAGCTCGATGAAACACTGAGCAGCTAAACTTTTGCCGATGCCGTTAGAGCCGACAAATAAATAACCAGGAGCAATTCGGTTTCGCTCGACTGCTTGTGTTAGCAATTCTACTGGTCGCTCTTGTCCGATTAATGATGTGAAATAATTCATGTTTGCGGAAGAAGGAAGAAGGAAGAAGGAAGAAGGAAGAAGGAAGAAGGAAGAAGGAAGAAGGAAGAAGGAAGAAAATCTCGGATTTCAGCAATTCAGAACATTCTAACCGTCGGGTGCCGCTGCTATAATACCAAAAGGTTATTGTGGTTTAACGGACTTCAAAATAATTGTTTTGAGTTAAAAATGTTAAATTGTAAGTTGCCCGATCCGGACAGGGCATTGCCGTTTCCCTACAGATTATGTAGCGCTATTTTTCAGAATTGGTATTATTTAAATATCCCCAAGCTTCTAACCGGCGAGTTACAATAGCTTGAATTTCCTGGGCGACTTCATATTCAGGGCGATCGGCATTTATGCGGACAATCCGAGATTTATTGTCCTGGGCTAAGTCCGCAAAACCTTGCTGTACAAGGCGGTGAAACTTCAAATCAGCTTGCTCGATCCGATCGCACCCTCCCCGGGCCCTTACCCTCGCCAAACCCGCTTCCACATTAATATCCAGCCACAAAGTCAGATCGCTTTCCAAGCCGCCGGTGGCAATGTCATTCAACTGCTTAATTAAATTTAAGTTAAGACCGCGGCCGTAGCCCTGATAAGCAATCGTAGAGTCAGTAAAGCGATCGCATAAAACAATCGTTCCCTTCGATAACTCGGGTTTGAGAAAAGTTTCGACGTGTTGAGCGCGATCGGCAGCATACATAAGTAATTCTGCTCGATCGGATACAGATTCGCCCCCATCTTGTTTCAGCAACAAATGTCGCAGTCCCCTTCCCAGCTCAGTACCCCCCGGTTCGCGAGTAGCCACCAAGTGGACTCTCAGACAGCAACTTGCTTGCAGGAACTGTATCAAGCGCTGCATTTGCGTAGTTTTACCCGCACCTTCAACCCCCTCAAACACGATAAGTTTGCCCTTCATTGCCCTAACTTCCCATCTCAATAAAATAAATCTATATTGTTCTGTGCATCTGTTCTAGGTTCGGTATGATAATAAAGTCTAAATGCCTCACGGCTGGAGTTGTCTATGGCTCGCTATACTGGTTTTTTTATCGTTGCCGTTCCGATCGACCGTCTCCGTCAATCCCTGATTGAAATTTTAGAGTCATGCAATCTTGATATTATCTACAATGCAGGAGATTCCGTCATGGCTCGCGAGCTCCCAGGTCAAGTTTCGATTGCCAAACTTGTCACCGCAGAAGTCCTAATTGAGAAAAACACGGCCAGCGACTCAGAGGTTCGCATGAACTTCGTGATTAAAAACGAAGAACTGCCCCTGCAAACCAACAACCACTGCCGTCAAATGTTCGAGCTAGTGAGTCGTTCAATTATGAACAACAATAACTGGCGACTTTTGGAAAGTATGGCACTGTAGCCATCAGTCAGTCGATTTTAGATTTTAGATTTTAGATTTTAGATTGACTCTACAGATGAATCAGGGGGTTCTAACTAACGTGGAAACTTCTTGGCTATCGACTCCTGGTGTGGGGGGTTTGTATCCCTCTTGGGAGGAGGTCATTAGTCATTAGTTTCTAGCTAATGACTAATGACCGAAAGCATCCAGGATACAAGCCCCCGAATTTATCAGTGGGGTCAATTCTTCAATTCTTTAATCTAAAATCTAAAATCTAAAATCGATTGACCTCCGACTTTGAATCTACAAGCCCTCAATTTAAGCTCGAAATCCCCGGCGCAAAAACAAAGAATTTGTAACAACGCTAACAGAACTAAACGCCATAAATGCTCCGGCCGCCGCAGGACTGAGTAGAATTCCGGTTGCAGGCAGCAAGATACCCGCTGCAACCGGAATTCCCAGAGTATTGTAACCAAAAGCCCAAAATAAATTTTGGCGAATCTTATTAAAAGTAGCGCGCCCCAGCTCGATCGACTCAACAACATCCATCAAAGCATTTCGCATCAGCACAATTTGAGCAGTCTCAACTGCGACATCAGTGCCGCAGTGCAAACCGATACCGACATCAGCTTGAGCCAAAGCCGGCGCGTCATTGATACCATCCCCCACCACAGCCACTTTACAGCCTTGGGCTTGCAAAGTCGCGATCGCCCTCGCCTTGCCCTCCGGCCGCACTTCGGCCAAAACATGAGCCGCCCCCAAACCTAGCTGCTGCGCCGTCGCCGCCGCCGCAGACGCCGTATCCCCCGTCAGCATCATCACCCGCAATCCCATGCCCCGCAAACGTTCCACCGCTGCCTTAGCATCGGGCCTCAGAGTATCTTTTAGCCCGATTACCCCCAGCAAAACGCCCCCAGAAGCCACGTAAACCGCCGTTTTGCCTTGCAAAGACCCCGACAATTCCGTCGCCACAGCGACCCCCTGCTCCTTCATCCACTCAGCATTCCCCGCGAACACCCGGCGGCCCTCCACCAAAGCAGAAACGCCGAAGCCCGGTTCCGTGCAGAAATCCTCAGCAGCTAGCAGCGGCAAACCTTGTTGTTGAGCTTCCTGCAAAATCGCTGCAGCGATGGGATGACAAGCGCCCCTTTCCACCGCCGCCGCAATTTGCAGCAGTTTTGAGTCAATTGTGGAACAGGCATCTTGCCTGTTGCCAACATTAATATCTGAGTTCAAATCCCACTCCGAATTCTGGAAAATCGGCAAATAATCGGTGAGTGTGAGATTTCCGGTTGTCAGAGTGCCAGTCTTGTCAAAAATCACCGTATCTAATTGATGCACCCGTTCTAAAACATCACCACCGCGAATTAAAAGCCCGCGCTCCGCCCCGATGCCAGAACCGACTAAAATTGCTGTTGGGGTAGCCAGTCCCAAAGCGCAAGGACAAGCAATCACTAAAACGGCGATCGCCAATTTCAAACTTAAGAGCAAAGGCGATTGATAATGGATAATAGGCAATTCATTTCCCATATTCATTGCCCCGTGTCCCATATCCATTACCCCCTGTCCTAAAAGCACAGAAGGCCAAATATGAGTCCCGGCAAAATACCAAAATAAGAAAGTTAAAACAGATATCGCCATTACCCCATAGACAAAATATCCCGCGACAGTATCAGCTAAATTTTGAATCGGCGCTTTGCGAGTTTGGGCTGCCTGCACCAAAGCCACCATTTGAGCTACAGTTGTTTCCTTACCGGTGCGAGTAGCCCGCATCACAACTGCCCCGGATTTATTGATAGTTCCGGCGGCAACTGTATCTCCTGGCTGCTTCAAAACCGGCAGCGATTCACCAGTCAGCATCGACTCATCTATGGTTGTTTTGCCTTCGCAAATTTCGCCGTCTACCGGAATTTTTTCCCCTGGTAAAACTTGCAGCCATTCTCCGACTCGGACGCGATCGGCTGGAATTTCAATGTATTGTGGATCGTAGACCTCTGATATCGAGTTTAAAGGCAATTCTTGCGATCGCAAATCTAAACTCGAAAGTTTAAAATCAACTAAGCGGGCTTTCGCCGGTTGCAATGCGATTAAAGCTTGCAAAGCTGATGCAGCGCGGCGTCTGGCTTGCTGTTCGAGAGTTTTGCCCAACAAAATAAAGCCCAGCAGCATCACCGGTTCGTCAAAAAAGCACTCCCATCCCATGCGTGGAAACAGCAGCGCCGCGTTGCTAGCCGTGTAAGCTGTGACAGCGCCTAAAGCTACCAAAGTATTCATGTTGGGTGCATTTCGCCACAAACTGCGGCACCCGTCAACGATAATCGGGCGGCCCGGTAGCAGCAAAGCTAGGGTGGCGAGTCCCCAGTGAAACCAAATATTGCTGAGAATTGGGGCTTTTGTGCCGAGTACGTGACCTAAACCGGATAAAATAATTAGGATAAGGGCGATCGTCAATTGCTTGATTTGCTGTCGAATTTCTTGCTGTCGCCGTTCAATTGTTGCCGCTTCTGCTTCCCGCTGATTTTCACCTAAACGAGACTGAGAGGGAAATCCGTTATCAGTCAACTTTTTCGCTAAAGCCTCTGCATCGACAGCCCCCGGTTGACACTCAACCGTCGCGACTTCTACGGCCAAGTTAACGCAAGCTGAAATTACGCCTGAATATTGCATGAGTTGGCGTTCCACAGCTTTCGCGCAGCCGGCACATTTCATCCCGCCGACATCGAAAGTAACAAGTTCAGGCGGTGATTCTTTAACTGGTAGGATTTCTGGTTGAATTTCTGGAATTGTTTTGGGCAAAAATTGCATGGTTTTGGTTGGTATAGATTAGAATATTTGCGTAGTTCTGAAAGGATTTAATGCACTGTTTAGACAAATGTCTATATTTTTATCATAGATAAATATTGTGGCATCTTCCGAAAGTGTTAGTTTTTTTTAATTCTTATTAGTTGCAGGCGGTTAAATCGGCAGTCCGGGAGGGGTTTCAACTACTGTCGGACTGCGAGTTTAATGCTAAGACACACTTGGAACACGGCATTGCCGTTTCCCTATTTGATATAATGAGCCAATTGCCTAGTTAGTATCCAGCTTTTATGTGACGAATTTAGCTATGACAGAAACACCCAAATTTTATATTATCAAACGTCCTGCCGGTAATTGCGAGATTTTGCCGTTGGCGCAACTTGAAGAACAAAATCCCACTATTATTGAAAAGTGGGGCCCTTACGATTCTGCCGAAGATGCCATTGCCCGCCGCATCGGATTAATTCGCGCCGGCAAATGCCAGCCAACCAATTTTAGATTTTAGATTTTAGATTTTAGATTGAAGAGAAGAAGGACTAAAGTCCTCACTACGAACCAGGTTTGTAGTGAGGACTTTAGTCCTTTTTCACTGGAGTTTTTGTGACTAAAAACTACTTAGATTTAGAAGGTGCCGCACTCGGTTTTGCCTGCGCCGCAGTCGGCTTAGATGGCGCTGCATTATTCGGTTTCGACTCCGCCTTATTGTTCCCGGTTTTACCAGTAACTTGCTGTGTCAAAACTTCCATAGCTTTCGCGTACTGCGGATCGGCCGTCGTAGCTATTTTATCGCGATCGCGCCTCAATTCCTGTTTTTGAGCCTCGCTGAGTTCTACCTTGAAATCCGGTTCAATCCCGGCGTGGTTGATATCAGTGCCGTTGGGAGTAAAATACTTGGCAATTGTCACCGCCAAACCGGCACCATTTCCCACGCCGCGTACTGACTGAACTAAACCTTTACCAAATGTCTTTGTTCCCACTAAAACCGCGCGTTTGTTGTCTTGCAAAGCACCGGATAGAATCTCGCTAGCACTTGCTGAACCGCCGTCTACCAGTACAACTAACGGTTTGTCTGTGAGCTCTCCCTTATTTGCCGTTTGTTTATCGGCCTCACCGACTCGATCGACCGTCGAGACGATCGTACCTTCTTTGAGCCACATCCGAGCAATTTCAATACTTCCGTACAGCAACCCGCCGGGATTGGAACGCAAGTCTAAAATATAGCCCGTCACCTTTTTCTGTTCCAAATCCTTAATTGCCGATCGCATTTCCGATGCAGCATTCGCACTGAACTGATTTAAGCGAATATAGCCAACTTCTCCGATCGGAGTTTTCTGCACCGACTTCCGCACAGGATGAATTTCAATTTTAGCGCGTTTCAGCTTAAAGTCTAATTCCTTGTTGTCCCGCAAAATAGTCAGCGTCACCTCAGTATCCACCTGGCCGCGAATCAAATTTACCGCTTGATTCGTATCCATGCCTTCTGTGCTCTTGCCGTCAATCTTAATAATGATATCTTTTGCCAGAATACCAGCACTAAAAGCAGGGGTATCTTCGATCGGCGAAATCACCACCAACTTTTTGGTTTCCTCATCTTGAGTCAACTGAATCCCAACTCCTGTCAGTTCCCCAGAAGTGTCAACCTGCATATTTTTGAACTCTTGAGGGTCCATAAACCGCGTATAAGGATCGTCCAGCTTCTTCAGCATTTCCCGAATTGCTTTGTAAGCTTCCTCGTCGCTGGTATAAGTGCGGTTCAAATAATCATTCCGCACCGCTTTCCAGTCAACCTGGTTAAAAGTGCCATCAACATAACTTTTGTCAATAATTTGCCAAACTTCATCAACCAACTCTTTAGGGCTTCCCCGAAAAGAAGCCAGAGATTTAGAACTGCAACCAGCGTTCGCAAGAGTTACAGCAGTGAGTACCACCGCTGCTGCACTTAGAACAAGCCCTCGTTTTGTTATAACCATTTGTCTGACGCGCGGGAGGAAAAGAGTTCAGAATAATTACGCTCAATCTAACACAGGCAAGGCCGGCTCGCGTTTGGCCTACAGATATTATTCCACTTTGCCGAGTTCTGCGGTATCAACTTCAGAGTGAAACCCTCTGTCTTTCTCGTTTGTATCGAAGCCTAGATCCCCCTAAATCCCCCTTAAGAAGGGGGACTTTAACCTCACCTGTCCCCCCCTTAACAAAGACTTAGATCGCTCTTGTCCCCCCCTTACTAAGGGGGGTTAGGGGGGCTCTCCGGGTTTAAAACACGCATTAGGGGCGATCCTCTCCGAGGGCTGCGCTAACGAAAGCAATTAAGGATCGACCCAGCGATCGTCCGATTTAATCAAATCAATCAATTCTTGTACACCTCGGTCTTCCGGCACTTTCTTAATTTCTTCCCGGCCCCGGTACAGCGAAATATAACCCGGCTGCTTCCCGACGTAGCCGTAGTCAGCATCAGCCATTTCTCCAGGCCCATTGACAATACAGCCCATTACTGCTATGTCCAAACCGGTGAGATGCTTCGTCGCCTCTCTCACTTGGTGTAACACTTCCTCTAAATTAAACAAAGTGCGGCCGCAGGAAGGACAAGCGACATACTCAACCATCGTTTTCCGCAGTCCCAAGGCTTGCAGAATGCTGTAGCAGACGGGAATCTCCTTTTCTGGGGCCTCTGTCAGCGAGACGCGGATGGTGTCGCCGATACCGTCAGCTAACAAAGGTGCGAGGCCTGCGGTGGATTTGATGCGGCCGTATTCGCCGTCTCCTGCTTCCGTGACGCCCAAATGCAGCGGGTAATCCATGCCGAGTTCGTCCATCCGGTGCACCATCAAGCGGTAAGCAGCCACCATCACCGGCGCGCGGGAGGCTTTCAGGGAAATTACGATATTTCGGAAGTCGAGGGATTCGCAAATTTTGATGAATTCCAGGGCCGATTCCACCATGCCTTCGGGCGTGTCGCCGTAGGTAAAAAGCATCCTTTCGGCGAGGGAACCGTGATTAACGCCGATTCGCAAAGCTTTGCCTTGGTCGCGCAGGGAAACCACCAGAGGTTCCAGGGTTTCGCGGATTTTTTCGCCAATTTCGGCGAATTCGCTGTCGGTGTATTCGCTTCTGTCGGCTTTCGGCTTCTCGAACACGTAAAGTCCGGGATTGATTCTCACTTTGTCTACGTGTTTGGCGACTTCCAGGGCAATTTTCATGCCGTTGTGGTGGACATCGGCGACGAGGGGGACTGGTTGGTAGGTGGCGTGCAGTTTTTGCTTGATTTCGGCTAAGGCTTTGGCGTGGGCCATGCTGGGCACGGTGACGCGGACGATTTCGCAGCCAATCTCGTGCAAGCGCCGAATTCCGGCGACTGAACCGTCGATGTCGAGGGTGTCTTCGTTAATCATCGATTGTACGACGACGGGGTTGCCGCCGCCGATCGTGACGCTACCGACTTTGACGGGTCGGGTTTTGCGGCGTTTGATGGTGGTGTCGAAGATGGGTTGGCTAGATGCGCTTTTAGTTGGATTTGGTAGAGTTTGCATAAGTGATTGCTAGTGTTCTGTTACCAAGCTCTATAAAATTCTGTTTCCTATTTTTCAGGTTGCCATAGAAATGCTCTGTTTGGACAAAGAGGTTTTGCGATTTAGGATTCTTAATGAGATTGCTGCGAATTTGTCGATCGAATTATGTCGGAAAAGGGCGATCGAACTAAAAGCCAACCATCACCGGGAAGGCGAACTGAAGTTGGACCCGTGGAACTAAACCCAACCTAAAAAATACAGTTAAAATACAGGCTAGGCCGAGATAAAAATTAATATTGGTTGGCGGTGAGGGGAATGGTTTGGACGCGGGGGCAGGGGTTAAATGGCGATCGGTATATTATTGAAGGCAAGTTAGGTGAGGGCGGCTTTGGGGTCACGTACCTAGCACAGAAGGCCCAAAACAGGCAGCGGGTTGTCATCAAAACGCTGAAAGACGACTTATTGAGAGATCCAAATTTTGCCTGGTTTCGGGACAAATTCCGGGATGAGGCGCTACTGCTATCTTTGTGCAGGCATCCCAATATTGTGCAAATAGACAACTACTTCACTCATGGTAATTTGCCTTGTATTGCGATGGAATATGTGGCAGGAGAAGATTTGTGGAAATGGGTGGAAAAGCGCGGTTTTATGTCAGAAACCGAAGCTTTGAACTACATCCGCAAAGTGGGAGAAGCCGTAATAGTAGTTCACGAAAAAGGTTTACTACATCGGGATATCAAGCCACAAAACATTATGGTACGCGACAATCAAGATGCTGTTTTGATTGATTTTGGTTTGGCGCGGGGTTTTATTCCAGATCGCACTCAGCAAATGACTTTTGGATTAACACATGGTTTTGCGCCTCCCGAACAGTACGGGGAAATGGGCAGATTTGCTGAGTACACAGATGTTTATGCTCTGGCGGCAACGCTATACTATATGGTAACGAGAACACCACCAACTGCTGCATTTATGAGGGCTTTAAATCATCCTTTGAAGCCACCATTTCAAATTAATCCTCATATTAGCGATGCGGTGCATCGGGCAATTATGAAAGGGATGGAAATGAATGAGACAAAGCGCCCTCAGTCGGTTCAAAAATGGTTGGCTATGCTTCCACAAGCTACCCTTGGTAATTGGGGACAAAGAGGGGGTGTTTCACCAACGATTCCTAGCCCGCAGCCCGCGCCACGTAGAAGAATACCCTTGGATTTTTGAGGCGTGGGGTGGAGGGGAAGATGAGAGGGCGATCCCGTCGAGACTTGTAGCGAGTCGAGACTTGTAGACTCTAACATCTAAGCGTTTCAGGTTTTCATAAAGATTTATTAAAAAGGCAAAAACCACGAAACCACGCCAGTTATACGTTTCCGATACCTGGCACTGACCGGACTGGGCTAAAATGCTACCAGCAACTTGTGGGTTGTAACAATTAGCGAAGATAAATTTTTCTGCCACCGCTAAAATTTCTGGGTCTTCCGCCTCCCACTCTCCCCAAGGCCAACTCATCTTTCAACGAATGAATCTCAACGATATCAGAGAAGCAATATTAGAAAATAGGATGCGAATTACAGACCATGCTGATGAAGAAGTAGAGGATGATAATCTCTCATTTGATTAAATCTACTTTTCCGTCCTTTATAGTGAAATAATCGAAAATTATCCCAAAGAAAAACCCTATCCCCGATACTTAATCTATGGTGAAAGCTTTAGAGGCGATCCGATTCACAGTGTTTGGTATTATGTCCCTAGCAATAAACTAGCCATCCTAATCACAGTTTATCGTCCAGATGCGAATCGATGGATTAATTGGATACAAAGGAGAAATCAACAATGCTATCTGTAGAAAAATGCCCAATTTGCGGCGGTGAAATAGTTATCAAAGAAGTCGATAAACTTTTACGGGGCGGCAAGCATACTGCTATCTTAAAAGTATCCGCTGAAGTTTGCCTAAGCTGTGGAGAACGGTTGTACTCTGTGGAAACAGTTAGGAAATTTGCCAAAATTAGACAGCAATTGCAGCGAGAAGAGACTCAAGAATTTCAAGCGATGGGGCAATCTTTTCGCGTAGGGTAAGTTATAGGAGAAAAATTCTGCTTTGAGTGATTTGCAAACCTGGAAGCACAAAACCCAGTTTCGTAACAGTTTCTCTACAATGCCAAACTTAACTCAATTAACTCAGCTTGAATTAGTGCTCCTTGCATTGGTAGCGAGAGGTCAAGGAAAGTGCAATTGGTACCAACTCGCAAAGCAACTTTCTTATCGAGATGTACCGCGATCGCCCGATATGATGGTTGTCTTAAAAAAACTGGCTGCTGATGGCTTGGTTAAACGATATATCGAAACAGATTCGTGGCGCGACAGATGGGAATTGACGGCAGAAGGGTCGATTTTGATGACAGACGCAACCGTTTATGAACTGACTACTTTATCCGAATATGAAGTTTAACTTAGAAACCCGCTTTGTAGTTTGCATTA
Organism: Microcoleus sp. AT9b-C3; assembly: GCF_036705485.1. NCBI lineage: Bacteria > Bacillati > Cyanobacteriota > Cyanophyceae > Oscillatoriales > Microcoleaceae > Microcoleus > Microcoleus sp. AT9b-C3. The sequence goes on from NZ_JAUBUR010000006.1 coordinate 68,189, forward strand.
ACAATCAAGACTATCAAGCATCCTTGGAAGTGCGAAAAATTTATCGAATCATACCCGATACTCGCGCTGCGGAACATCAATTTATCCGAGTTATTGATGAATCAGGCGAAGATTATTTGTATCCAGTCGCATATTTCGTGCCGATAGAATTGCCGAAAGCCGTAGAAGCAGTATTTGCATAGACAAAGGTTCTGTAGGGGCGGGTTCACCAACATCTCTGTCGCTCAATAACAATCTAAATAAACCCGCCCCCGCCCAATGAATTACTCGAATTCATTGGCGGATTTAATCTAAACTCGATGGGGAAATTCACGGAGAATCCGGTGGGTGGCGGCGGGTTTACAATATTTTTTGTTGTGTCTGATAAATTAGGGTGAACCCGCCCCTACAGGGGTAATAAATCATCCGAATTAATTCACGAAAATTATCTCAAATCCTCAACCGATTTAATTGTAGTGGGGCGGGTTTACAATATTTTTTGTTGTGTCTGATAAATTAGGGTGAACCCGCCCCTAGAGGCGTAATAAATCATCCGAATTAATTCACGAAAATTATCTCAAATCCTCAACCGATTTAATTGTAGCCCCCATCAATTCCAGAAATCTCTCTCGCGGATGATGCGATCGCCCCTCCTCCCCAGCAAAACTACAAAATGTACTGGCAAATCCCTTCACAGACCCAGGCTCAGCATTTAAAGCATCGGAGGTTTTCCATTGGACGATCGCACAAACTCACCAGCCACCGCAGTTAACAACCGCCGACCTCTAATTATCGCAGGAATTCTCCTCGGTATCGGTCAAGCCGGATTTTTTGACGGCATTGTGCTGCACCAACTCCTGCAGTGGCATCATATGTTTAGCAGCGTTAAAACCGATAGTACCGTTGCCGGTTTAGAATTAAATACCCTCGGAGATGGATTGTTTCACGCTGCGGATTGGTTAGTAACAGTGGCGGGAATCTTCTGTTTGTGGAGTGCTGTGAAGCGCAAAGATGTTCCTTTGTCAACTCAAACTTTTTGGGGTTCCATATTAATTGGTGCTGGATTGTTTGACTTTGTTGAAGGCATTGTTGACCATCAAATTTTGGGAATCCACCACGTCAAACCCGGTATTAACGAGTTAGCGTGGGATTTAGGATTTCTCGCTCTTGGAGTTAGTTTAGCGCTGTTAGGTTGGATGCTGGTACAGAGGGCAGTTCCCGCAGATACTAAAGTTTAAATGAATGCAGAGATTGGGAATTATACCAAATCCGCGTTAAAAATCCCTCAGCGAAAGCGTCCAGGATACAAGCCCCCGGATTCATCCGTCCAGAAATAAAAAACCTGTATCCGATGAAACTTGCCCCCCGAATTTATCCGTGGGGTCAATGCTTCAATTCTTTAATCTAAAATCTAAAATCTAAAATCTAAAATCGATTGATTCTCTGTTTAACTCATCAGTTCATCCCGCCGCAGACTCCAACCACGCAATCAAATCCTCTGGACTCCTAAAATCCAACAAAGCTTCTCCCAAATCATCTAACTTTTCCGCAGATAATCCCTGGATACGAGTTTGAACTTCCAGTGTAACCTCACCCACCCGCCTCACCAGTAGACGCATAATTAATCCTATTTCCCCCTCAATTTTACCCCTTTCAATTCCTTGTTCGATTCCTTGTTCGATTCCCTGTTGTATTCCCTGTTCAATCCCCTGTTGTAGACCAATTTCTATCCCTTTCATCACAGACCCGATTTGGTCTTGGATAAACATTTCTCGCTTGTCTACATCATTCAATTCGTCTAGTGTCAAATTTGCTCGGTTGGCAATTCTCAGCGCGGTATTAATCTCTTCAATAGACCCCAATGTCTCTGGTACTGCTTCCAAAGAGGGCGCATTTTTCATAAAGTAAATCCATTTTTCCGGCAGATTTTCGAGTTCATTCAATTCTTTTTTGAATTTCGGTAACTCGACAAACACTAATTTTAACTCGCAGTTGGGATAGACGAATTTCTCTTCTGTTTCAGCGAATTCAAAGTTAGAGATTAGTTTTTCGGTGTTCTCAAATAAGATAAAGTCGGTGATGGTTAAAGCAATCACTGGATTTAACTTTAAATAACCTTCTCCGGCTTTGAGTTGAGTAGAATAGGTTTTGGCTGCATTGTACACTACCCGTTTTTCAAAGGCGGCGACGTTGAGTACCTGCATTTCCACAATCACGGTTTTGTTTCCGGTAATCTTGGCTTTGACATCTAGGTAAGTGTCTTTCAATCCTGTAACGCTTCCTGCTGAATAAGGGTCAATTATTTCTAATTCTTGGATGGTTGGTTCTCCGTTATACAGCATTGCATTTAGGAAGCTGATGAGAATTTCTGGATGTTCGGAAGAAGCGAATATTTTTTTGAATGCAAAGTCTGTTTTGGGGCTGATGAAACGCATAGATTTTATAGAAATTTTTTATGAACCGCAGAGGGCGCTGAGGACACAGAGGAGGAGAAAAGAGAGGAAGGTGGATATTGACAAATATTGGAAGGGTTGGGTTTTGTTGTCTCAACCCAACCTGTTATCTGAATGCTTTTATCAGCCTGTGGCTTGAGTAGTAGGTGCAGCGGACATCACTAGCTTTCCAGTAGTTATATCCATCGTCGCTACCTTCAGCACTTCATTAAAAGCTAAACCCCGAATTTTGAGTTCCCACCGAATGCCTTTTGCTTTCATTCGCTTGGCTTTCCGCATATCGACATCAGCAGCTTTTTGATGCAAGAGCAAATATTTCATTGCTGCTGTAGCTTCTACTTTTGTGGGAAATGCAATATAGGTGATAAATCCGCCGTCCCAATGATTGGCGTTGCGGACACTGCTGATAGTCGCAACTCTCGGACTAAAGCGGTTCCAGTACAAGTCGCTGTAGCCGATCGACTCTGTTTTTACTTGGAGTTTGTTTGCCATTTGACTTAACTCCTATAACCTTGTGTGTGGGGTTAGCAGCACCAATTTGCTGCTATTAACTATTATAGCAAATTACTGAGAAATTGGTAACTGTTGGCTGTGGGCTGTTGGCTGATGCCTAAAACCTCAATTCATATTCAGCAGTTACGCGATTGTCTCCTTGAAAATTACTCGAACCTCTGAGTAAAATTTTATCGCTCAATCGATAGCGCACAGTAAATTCTGTCGGTTGATTGGCTGACAGAACTCGAATGATTGATGCTGAAATATTGCGCGTGATGTCAAACCCAACTTCTAAACCTAAACCGAGAGAACCCGCACCTGAACTGGAACTAGCACTTTGTGCTTCGTTGCCTCTAATTCGAGTGGGAAATAAGCGAAATTCGCTCAATCCTGTGGCGTTTGTAACCGCAGATTGAAGGTTGTTTAATAAACCCGCACCGGCTAAATTTGCGATCGCCAGTGTACTGTCTCCCTGCCCCAAAGTCTGCACGAAACTGCCGCCTAATAGCGCTACAATCTCTGTTTCCGATCGACTCGGAGAACTCCTCAACTCCAGACTTTCCGCCAACTGAGAAGCCCTTCCCTGCACTAACGCTTGAATTCGGACACTCCGCACATTGCCGAAAGTTGTCGGTTCGTCTGCTATTTCAGAGGCTACAGATGTGCCGGGAGTGCGGAACCGCGTTACTTCCTGCACCGAAGTTGCTAATCTCACATCTAGCGTCGGATCGAGTCCTTGTGTTGGTACAAAGGTAGCAGTCTGCGGGTATCCTCGATCGAGTCTAAACTGCGTTGTAAACAAATTCACAGACCCGGAAGTCAACCGAATCGTACCCTCCGGGCGAAGGTCATCTAAAGTTCCATTCACCGTCAAACCCCCAGTCGCCTGAAAACTCAATATCGGCGCACTTGTTACCCGAATTCCCCGGCCCAAATTCAGCCGCAAATCGTTCAATCCAACTTCAAAGGAAGGGGAAGTAGCAGTTGCAGGAGAAGCAGAAACCTCAGTTGTAGGGGAATCAGAAACCTCAGTCGCAGGGGAAGGGGAAGATGTGGAATCAGAATCAGAAGAGGAAGAAGCTAACTCAGTTACGCCGCCGGCGCCGGGACTCCGCAGAAATACTTCACCGTTATACAGTTCAATATTACCGCTCAACTGCGGGCGTCTAGCCGTGCCCCTTGCCTGCACTTGACCGACTACGCCGCCACTGTACAATCCTCTGAGATTCACTGCCAACTTGTCGAGATTCACAGTCAGGGGATTAGCCACATCGACATCGCCCTCAGCAAAAGGCACAGACAGCGGAATTACACCCTGGGCCACAACTTGTCCCTGACTCAACTGTCCCCGAATTCCTTCTACCCGAATACGATCGCCCTCAAAGCGCACCGTTCCAGTTAGCCCTGTCAGCGGTTCTGGGAAGGCTTGCGCGCGGACGGTTGCATTTTCAAAATTCGCAATTCCTTGCGCTACAGGGTCTTGCAGCGTTCCTCCCACGCGAATTTGCACCTGTCCCTGGCCACTGACCCACGCAACTTGCGGAGTCAATACATTAATAATTGCCAAACCTTCATTTTGCAAATTCGCCCTCAAATCAATTTGATTGCTGTCAGCTTTCACGGCTGCAAACGGCAACTCAAAAGGCAAACTTCCCTGCACTTCAATTGGTTCGGTTTGAGTTACCAAAGCGCTGCCGCCAAAATTCAGGCGGGCATTGCTGTAACTGAAACTGGCGTCGGCTTGTTTAATCGGTTCTCCGTTTAGCGTACCCTCAACCAAACTCAATTCCCCGGTGGCTTGCGGGTTTTCCAAACTGCCGGCCAAATTCGCCCGCAAATTCAAATTTCCTGTGACATCCACAAAAGGCAATTCCACCAGTTCTGCTAACTCTTCCACGGGGACATTTTCTACCCGCAACTGCCCGGATTGAGCTTTTTGTCCGAGTTGTCCCGAAAAGCCGATCGCACTTTCGCCCGATCGAATTTCAAGAGGCAAAACAGTTAAAATCCCGTCCTGAAAACTGCCTTCAAGGTTGAACTTTTCAGCGACATATTCTCCCCACTGCCAGTTATCACCTTCCACATCAAATTGAGCTTCCACACCCGTTTCCAAAGAACCGGCGACAGCAATTTCCGCGTCAAAAGTGCCTTGCAATTGAGATAAGGGAGGCAATTTTTCTGATTTTTCCACTGCCTGCTGCCGCTGCTGCAAAAGTATTTCAATTTCTGCCAAACGGCGCAACTGTTCGATTAGCGGGGCTTCGGGTTCTCCCACTGCTACAGTTTGCACGTCGCCACTGTCACCGTAAACGGGAGGTTTTAGACCTCTAGCCAAGTCGCCTAAATTGAAATATTGCAAAGCGGCTAAAACCTGCTGCAACTTGCCTTCCTGTACCTTAACTTTCCCGGCAAATTTCGGGTTTTCGCCTGTTTCAACCTTGCCGGAAATTAAGTATTGACCGCTGCCTTGGCGGAATATCCCATCTGTGAGAGTAGCGACGCCGTTAGCGTAGCTGAATTCGGCTTGGAAACTGTCACCTTTAATGTAGCCGATCGCCGGTTGGGCGATCGCAATTTGTCCGCTTGCTTGCAAAGTCGCCGGATTTAACGGCATCTTCCAATCGAGCACATTTACTTGTCCCGAAACCGTACCAGTTATCGGCCCCAAACCCGCATCTTTACCGGGTGATAGATTCAAAGCAGCGAGGGGAAAATCGCTTAAATTAACTCGCAAAGTTTCTCCCTCGGTTTGGCCCCTAGCGACCGATTCCCCGCGTTGAATTAAGAAAGATGTCGGCAGAAAAGATTGATTTAAAGCTACTTCAATTTTGTCGCCCTCTCCGGCCAAACGCAAATCTACACTTTTCCCAGCATCCGCAGTCACACTCCCCGCCAGTACCGGATCAAAAGCGATTTGATTTACTGCTAAATTCCGCACTTCCACGTCGCCAACTAAGTTGAGGGCGGCGGGGGTTCCCGTGAGGCTGCCGATAAAATCGACATTGCCGCGCAGGGGTAGGTTTTGCTGTGAGGAATTTTTGTCCGCAATTGTAGACAAAAATCCTAGTTGTTCTGCTGGTAAGGCTGCCAGGTTAAAGTTGGCGAGTTTGACATCCAAATCTACGTTGGAAATTGAGGGCCCTCCTTTACCTTCGAGTTCGACGTTAACAAAGCCGTTTGCTGTCAAACCGGGAGTTGTGGCGTTCTCAATTTCCACCCGTTTGCCGTCCCAATTAAATACTGCCTCAAAAGGTTGTTTCAAAAACGGCAATTCCGAGATGCGGAAACTGCCACCGGCGCGAACTGTTTGCGGGGAAGCGGCAATCGGGCCGGATAAATTGATATTGCCGTTAAACAGTCCTCCAAGCTGGGGGAGATTTTGGGAACCAGAGACTACACCTTGGGCTTGCAAGCTTTGTCGCTGCGACTCAAAGGCTTGCTGGAAGCGACTTAGAGCAATTTGCTCCCCCTCGATTGAGGCGCGCCAATTCCCCGATGCGGCGCTGCCTTTAGCATTAACAATTCCTCCGCCGTTGGCGAGTCGAATTTGTCCGTCGCCGGTGGCGGTGATGCCGTTGGCGGTTAGATTATCTATTGTTCCCAAAATGCGAACTTGGCCGTCGAGGGTGCCCTCAATTTCTGGCGGTAAATCCGCTGTCAGCAAACCTGTTTGTTTGAGGGTTTGTTCTAAATTATTGACGGCAATTCCGTTTGTTTCCAGGAATGCTTGCAAGTTGCCGTTTTCTAATTTGGCCGTAGTATCGATCGCCCCTAGTCGATCGACCACAATCACTCCTTCTCCACTAGCACTAATTCCCTTGGCTGTCAAGTTATCCAAACTACCCGCTGCTTGGAATTCGCCGTTAATTCTGCCGTCTAATCCTTCAGGCAAAGTCGCCGCTAGGGTAATGAGTTGGGTATTGCGGATTGTTTGTTCTAAGCGACTGAGAATAACTCGATCGGCATCGGCGAAAGCTTGCCAGCGTCTGTCTTCTAATTTACCTCTAAAATCAATAGTACCGTCCGCTATATTGAGTTGGCCGCTGCTGTTGACGGCTATGTCGGGGGCGGTTGAATTATCAAGATTGCCGCTGGCTTGAATTTGATTAGATATTTGTCCGTCTAACGATTTGAGATTTTGGATTTGGGATTTTAGATTGTTGAGATTGGCGACTGTTTGGGGATTGTCAGCAGTGAAAGCTAAACCAACATCTAACAGCGGCAATCCTAAATTTACTAAGCGGTTGATGGAAGTGCGATCGGTTTCTGCTGTTGCTTGCCAGTTTCCCGCTGCCAATTCTCCTTTAAAATTAACATCACTGCCGGCAAGATTGAGTCTGCCGCTGCCACTGGCATTGATGCTGCTAGCAGTCAAATTGTCAAGACTTCCCGATGCTGTAAATTGACTCGATAGCTGTCCGTCAATCGATTTTAGATTTTGGATTTTAGATTTTAGATTGTTGAGATTGGCAGATTGCTGATTTTCGGGATTGAATGCTGAAGCCACATCTAAAATTGGCAGTGTCAAATCTACCAAGCGGTTGATGGAAGTGCCATCGGTTTCTGCTGTTGCTTGCCAGTTTCCCGCTACCAATTCTGCTTGTAAATTGACATTGCTGTCGGCAAAGTTGAGCCTACCGTTGGCATTAACATTGATTCCGCCAGCAGTCAAATTGTCAACATTTCCCGCGACTTGAAATTCACCTGCTAGTTGTCCGCCGAGCGATTTTAGATTTTGGATTTTTGATTTGAGATTGTCTAGATTTGCGGTCGTTTCCCGTGTTAAAAACGGCAAACCAATATCAATTAATTGATTGACAGCTACTTTTTCAGTGTTGCCAACAACTTGCCAATTCCCCGATTCTAGTTCGCCATTAACGTCAACTATACTGTCAGCAATATTCAGCGTTCCTTTACCCGTCGCAGCGATCGCATTTAAACTTAACTCGTCCAGAGTTCCCGCAGCTTCGGCAGTTCCGCTGAACAAACCCGCTAGTTCAGGAGGCAAATTAAGGTCTGGCAGGAGTTGCTCCAAACTGTTGAGATCCACGCCATTGCCCTCTATCATAGCTTGCCATTGACTGCCTGTTAACGCAGCATCCACGTTAACAGAAGCGTCGCCAATTTTCACAACCGTATTTTGCAAATCTGCCGAATTCCTTGCGGCTCGAATGGAGCCCGCAGCGGGGAAAGTTGCTTGCGGTGCTTGCCATTGAACTCTCGCTTGAATGTTGTCTAACGGGCCGAAAATTTGAGCTTTTGCGGAGACAGTGCCAATAGTAACAGTAGCAGGAATTGGGAGATCGTAAATTTGGGCGATCGCATCTGCGGGTACATTTTCAACTTGGAAGTCAAACACTAAACCAGATCGCGAATTCTTACTCGATAAAGCAATATCAACTTCACCTTGGCCGACAATTTTACCCCCCGCAGCCGGCACTACCAAAATATCGCTCAAAGTCAAAGCTAAAGAGGAAAACGGGGGAATAGAAGATTGAGAATTGGGAGGTGGGGTTTGAGCCATTCTCCCGCGTTCCAATTTAAAATTAGTGCTAATATTGTTTAATTGCAGTCGATCGACTATAGCGGGTTTTGTCGAGGCGATCGTACCTGTCAGCACCGGCATAGCAACTGTTCCAGTCAGCTTGGCATCCGCCTTCACTTCCCCCGCCACAGGCACGGGTAATACTACTTTCTGCCCTAACTCTGTCTCCACCGCACTGACAACACTTGCAAAAGCCACTGGTTGCACGTTAGTTGTCAGATTGAAGCTAGCGTTCTCCAAATTAAAATTATTTCCAGTGGCAACTGTTCCTGCTATTCTCAGCGGAATTAAACCGTAATTAGCTGCCAGACTATCGACAATCAAATTAGTTCCCTGAAACCGCAATTGACCGCTGCTATTTTGTATGATTTGTTTCAGCGGGGAAATACTCGCTTGCACTCCCCCAAAACTAGCCGCTCCGGTAATTCCCGATACTTTATTGTCTCGCAATTGCACGGTTAAATTGCCATTAGCCAGACCTTTTTGCAAATAAATGCCGGGAAGTTTCAGCAAGCGAGAGAGGTCGGGCAAAGGCAAATTTTGACCTTGCAACTGCACGTTAGTTTGAGCAGCAGGTAACAGAGAATCTGCTTTTACTATAAAATTATCGCTATTAGTAAACTGACCGTTTAGTTCGTAGAGAACTCGCTGATTTTGGTCGCGAAATAGAACACTGCCATTTCTCAGACTTACAGAAATCGGAGCCGAAGTTTTCTGTCCGACTGCGGGACTGGGTACCAAAACTGCGGCGACATTTTCAGCTCGAATTGCCTCAACTTCAGTTTTAAATAAACCAGGAGATTTCTCCTCCGCAGTTGGAAGATTAACCCAGCGGCCTTGAGCATCCTGTTCGATATAAGCGTTGGCTTTAACTAAGGTAATATCTAATTTGAGAGTGCGGGTGAACAGCAGTTGCAAAACCGAAAACTTTACTTCAACTGCTTCTGTAGAAGCATAATCGGGATCGGTAGGAGTTGCAGGTAAAGTCGATCGGCCAAACCGCAAACTTGTCGGAGAAAATCTCTCCAAACGTCCGAGTTGCACAGGCCGCTTCAGCAACTGACTGACTTCAGTTTCCACCAAAGGAGCTAACTTTTCCCGCACCCACTGGTATCCTAGCGCCGCCCCAACCAAGGCGATAATGCCCAATCCCGTACCGCTAAGCAGCAGCAGACGCCACCAGCGGCGGTGGGGACGGGGTGCGAGTTGATTTTTGTTATCGTCCGAGTTAGTCATGGGTGTTTCTCAAAAATCCGAGAATTCAGGAATTATAGGGAATCAGCCGATTTTAGACAGGTATAATCTCTGTGATTCGCCAGAGTGCCTTCTGCCTTTGGTAGACTCAGAACAGAGGCTGAAAGTGCCGATCGCGCGTTAGCAGAGTCCTCGCAAAGGCTCGAATTTCAAGATTCACGTCCTACTCCGGGGCAGAGTCCAATAACCTTTACTAAACTTAATCAAAACACGCAACACGACCTAACACCAAGTCCTCCAACTCCCCTAAATCCTCTCGATCCCGCTAGTGCTGGATCGATGGTCAATCTAAAATCTAAAATCTAAAATCTAAACACGTCCCCCTCCAGAGTAGACTCTAGAAACCTTTACCGAACTTAATCAAAACACGCAACACCACCTAAAATCGACAGTCAATCTAAAATCTAAAATCTAAAATCTAAAATCGCACGATCGCTTCTAAGATAAAAAAACGGTGGTTAAGAAGGTCTTTAAAACTTATGCGAGTGTTCGTCTTACTCTTCAATGCCCGCACCGAGAATGAGGGAATTCATACCATTCAACTCGGCGATCGCAATAAAGTTCTGATGTTTGAGTCAGAAGACGACGCCACCCGCTTTGGCGTGATGTTGGAAGCTCAGGATTTTCCCGAACCCGCTGTCGAGGCGATCGACGATGAGGAAATTAAGGAGTTCTGCGACAGTGTTGATTATGATTGGGAACTTGTGCCTGCGGGGGCGCTGGCGATCCCGCCCGAAGACAATGTAACACAGACTCAGTGGCAGCCGGAGCTTGAGCCGGAGTCGGAGCCGGATTCTGACGTTTCCCAAAACGAACTGGATTCTATTCGTCGCCGACTCGAAGGACTTTTATGAGAGTCAGCAGTCATTAGTCAGCAGTCATTAGTAGACTCCAATTGCAAAAATTGCTCTCCAATCTTGAAAAGCATCTGCGTTTATCTGCGTTTATCTGCGGTTTTCCTCTAAATCAATGACCAATGACCAATGACCAATGACCAATGACCAATGACCAATAACGCAGAAAAAATTATGAAGAATTTGGAAGAACGGGGCCATCTGCTGACTGAACAGGTGAATGCCAACAGCGAGAAATTAGACCAACTCAGTTCGATCGAATTAGTGGACTTGTTCAACCGCGAAGACGCCCAAACCTTAAGCGCGATCGCCCGTGCCCGCGAAGAGTTAGCCCAAGCGATCGACTTCGCAGCCGAGTCTCTGCGTCAAGGAGGTCGCCTGTTTTACGTCGGTGCGGGTACTTCCGGGCGTTTGGGGGTGCTCGATGCGGCCGAGTGTCCCCCCACCTTCTGTACACCGCCAGAACTCGTACAGGGCATAATTGCCGGGGGTGCGGGGGCTTTGGTGCGGAGTTCGGAGGATTTGGAGGATCGGGCTGAAGATGGGGCTGAGGCGATCGCCCACCGTCACATTACCAACTTAGATGTGGTTGTCGGCATTACGGCTGGAGGTACGACGCCGTTTGTCGCGGGCGCTTTGCAGGCGGCACGCCAGCGGGGGGCGAAGACTGTGTTTATGGCCTGCGTACCCGTCGAACAGGTGAATTTTGAGGCTGATGTTGATATTCGGTTGTTGGTTGGCCCGGAGGTAGTGGCGGGTTCGACGCGCTTGAAAGCCGGTACAGTCACAAAAATGGCTTTGAATATCCTTTCGACTGGGGTAATGGTGAAGCTGGGGAAGGTTTACGGCAATCGGATGGTTGATGTGGCGGTGACTAATAAGAAATTGCGCGATCGGGCTGTGCGGATGTTGCAGGATTTGACTGATTTAAGCCGGGAGGAGGCGGGTTTTTTGCTGGAAAAAAGCGGCAAGTCGGTTAAATTAGCTTTGATGATGCACTGGACTAATTTGGAGAAGGAAGAGTGCGATCGAATTTTGGGCGAGTTTCAAGGCAATTTGCGATCGGCTGTAGCATCAATTCGTCAGTAGTCATTAGTCATTAGTCAGTTGTTATTTGTTATTCCCCATTCCCCATTCCCCATTCCCCATTCCCCATTCCCCATTCCCCCTATGATTACCCTAACAAACTACAAAATCACCGCCCAAATCCATGAAAGCTTTAACTCCCTTGTTTATCGGGGAATTCAGCTTGAGGGTGAGACACCAGTTATCCTTAAGGTTCTCAAAGCGGACTATCCCACCCCAGCCCAACTCACTCGCTACAAACAAGAATATGAAATCAACCGCAGCTTAAATATTGATGGAGTCGCCAAAGTTTACAGTTTAGAAAATTATCAGAATACCCTGGTAATGAGTTTAGAAGATTTTGGCGGATCGTCACTCAGTATATTAATCAATGAACATAAATTTTCCCTGCTTCAATTTTTGGAAATGGCAGTCAATATCACCGCTATTTTAGGTGAAATCCATGCGACCAATATTATTCATAAAGACATCAACCCTTCTAATATTGTTCTTAACCCAGAAACGGGTCAAGTCAAAATCATAGATTTTGGTCTATCAACAGTTTTAACCCGCGAAAGCACCACTCTGAAAAATCCCAATGTCTTAGAAGGCACTCTTGCCTATATGTCACCAGAACAAACTGGCAGAATGAACCGCAGTTTAGATTACCGGACAGACTTTTATTCCCTCGGTGCAACCTTCTACGAACTCCTTACCCATCAACTGCCATTTGAGAGCACAGATGCACTAGAATTAGTTCACTACCACATTGCCAAACAGCCAACTCCACCCCATCAAATTAATCCAGAAATACCTAAAGTTGTCTCAGACCTCGTAATGAAATTGTTAGCCAAAACTGCGGAGCAAAGATACCAAAGTGCTTGGGGAATTAAAGCTGATTTAGAAGAATGTCTCACGCAACTACAATCTTTCGGTAGCATATCAGAATTTCCTTTAGGTCGTCAAGATATTTTAGATAAATTTCAAATTTCCCAAAAACTCTACGGCAGAGAACAAGAAGTTGAAACCTTACTAGCAGCTTTTGAGCGCGTAGCAGGAGAAAATATTGAGGTCGCGAGTTCAGGGAAAGGGGCGGTTGAAATGATGCTTGTAGCGGGTTATTCCGGTATCGGCAAGTCATCTCTAGTGCAAGAAATTTATAAACCAATTACCAAACAAAAGGGTTATTTTATTTCAGGCAAATTCGAGCAATACCAGCGCAATATTCCCTACAGGGCTGCGATCAAAGCCTTTCAGGAATTAGTGCGGCAACTATTAACTGAAACGGAATCTCAACTGGAACAGTGGAAAGAAAAAATCAACGCAGCTTTAGGGGAAAATGGCGGCATTATTGTCGAAGTTATTCCCGAAGTAGAAATGATTGCAGGCAAGCAACCTGAAGTAGTATCCTTGCCGCCTGCCGAAGCCCAAAACCGCTTCAATTTTGTCTTTCAAAAATTCATCCGAGTATTTGCTCAAAAAGAGCATCCCCTAGTAATGTTCATTGATGATTTGCAGTGGGCTGATGGGGCTTCCCTAAAACTTATGCAGCTTTTAATGACAGCAGCAGAAAGCGAATATCTATTTTTTTTAGGAGCTTATCGGGATAATGAAGTTAGTCCGAGTCACCCATTAATGATAACTATTGATGAAATTAGGAAAAGCGGTACGACAGTTAATTCTATCAGGATCTCGGCATTGAAAGAAGTTCATATCAATCAATTAATTGTTGATACTCTTAAATGCGAGCGCGAGCGCAGCCTACCCCTGACTGAATTAGTTATTGCCAAAACCCAGGGAAATCCCTTTTTTGTTAATGAATTTTTGAAGTCTATGTATGCTGAAAAATTATTGACATTTAATATCCAACAAGTTAGTTGGGAATGGAACTTAGAACAAATTAAAGAGCGAGGTTTTACCGATAACGTTGTTGAATTGATGGCAGGAAAAATTACAAAATTACCGGAAGCAACCCAAGAAGTTTTGAAAGTAGCTGCTTGCATTGGCAACCAATTTGACCTGAAGATTTTAGCTAACAGCATTGAAAATTCGCTAACAGAAGTGGCTTTATCTTTGCGGAATGCCACAGTCGAAGGGCTAATTGTACCTCTGAGCGATACCTACAAGTCAGTAGAATTAGAGGTAACACCTTTCGATTTAAAAGCAGAGTTAGTTGTGGAATACAAATTTATTCACGACCGAGTTCAACAAGCAGCTTATTCCTTAATTCCCGATCGGCAAAAATCCCTTGTTCACCAACAAGTAGGACGAACTTTATTACAAAATACCCCTCTTTCTCAAAGAGAAGAAAAAATATTTGATATCGTCAATCAACTCAACTTCGCTCCTCAATTAATTGATAACCAATCAGAAAAAAATGAACTAGCCGAGTTAAATGCGATCGCAGGTCAAAAAGCCTTAGCATCAGCCGCCTACGAATCAGCTTTCAAATATTTAACCTTTGGCATTGAACTGTTAGCCGAAGCAAGTTGGCAAACCGACTATAATCTGACAGTAAAATTGTATGCAGAAGCGGCAAAAGCTGCACAGCTAGTTGGCGAATTTGACCGCATGGAAAATTTAGCTGCGATCGCCTTGCAACAAGCTAAAACAATGCTAGATATTGCCGGAATCTATGAAACAAAAATTGCAGCGCTCACGACACAATCAAGACGATTAGAATTAGTTAAACTCGGTATAGATGTGCTAAAACTTTTAGGGGTTGATTTGCCAGAATCCCCTCATTTATCAGACATTCAACAAGCAATGGCAACTACAAATGCTGCCTTAAGTGGACGAAAAATAGAAGATTTAATTGACCTACCTTTGATGGTAGAACCTGTTCCGCAAGCAGCCATGCGGATATTATCATCTCTCTTCGCCCCTTCTTATCAAGTTGCTCCGGCGCTGCTGCCCTTAATAGCCTGCGAAATGGTAAATTTATCTATTAAGTATGGCAACACAACTAACTCTCCTTTTGGCTACGCTGGCTTAGGCACAATCTTAAACGGTGGATTCCAAGATATGGAGAGTTCTTATCAATACGGCCAACTAGCTATGCGTGTATTACAGCAGTTAAATGCCCTAGAAGTTAAAGCTAAGACATTTCATTTGGTGGCTGGATTCACAATTCACGTAAAGGCTCATATTAGGGAGTGTTTTGATATTTTCTTAGCCGGATATCAAAGCGGGATTGTCATGGGAGATTTTTCTTTTGCAGGCGAAGCGGCTAATGTAAGATGTCAATATTTATATTTCAGTGGCATGGAATTAGTATCCGCCGAAAGGGAGATTGCTATCTACGACAAAGCAATGGCGGACATCAAGCAAAAAACATCAATTAAATATAATCGCATGACTTGGCAAGCGGTGCTTAACTTGCTTTCTCCCTGCGAAAATCCTTGTAGTTTAGAGGGTGAAGTTTGCAAGGAGGAAGCATTTCTTGCTGAATGTTTAGAAATGGGCGATCGCGCTGGTACTGCCTACGTCCATATTATGAAACTCATTCTGTGTTATGTGTTTAAAAATTACCAGCAAGCTTTAGACAATGCGACCAGAGGGGAACCTTATTTAGATGGATTAACGGGAATTTTTGCCGTGATAAGTTTTTATTTTTACGACTCTTTAACGCGACTATCACTTTATCCAATGGCAGCGAATGCAGAAAGAGAAGAGCATCTTTTGAAAGTGGCTAGCAATCAAGAAAAAATGAAAGTATGGGCCGATAATGCCCCGATGAATTTTCAGCATAAATATGACTTAGTAGCAGCAGAAACAGCGCGAGTTACAGGCGATATCTCCAAAGCTATGGCAGATTATGACGGCGCTATTAAAGGAGCTCGAAAATCCTCATATACCCAGGAAGAAGCAATCTCTTACGAACGAGCAGCCGAATTTTATCTGGCTTTGGGAAGAGAAGAGATTGGCGAAATTTACATTAAAAAAGCTCATTATTGCTATCAACTATGGGGCGCCCAACACAAGCTTAAACATTTAGAAAAAACCTACCCATACTTGAAGGCGAGAACCTCTGAAGCCGCAACCACGAGAACTACTATAGCTAGCCGCACTACCAGTGAAAGCAACAGTTATGAGGTATTAGATTTTGCTACAGTAATGAGAGCGGCTCAAGCGATTTCTGGTGAAATTGTGCTAGAAAAGTTGCTATCAAAGCTGATTAAACTTGCTATTGAAAATGCCGGCGCGCAAAAAGGTTTTCTTTTATTGTTCGATCGCGGTGAATTAAAAATAGAAGCGGCTTTAGAAATTGCAAATAATGAAGTTAGCGTCCTGCAATCTGTGCCCATTAGCCATAGTAATTTGTTGCCAATAACTGTAGTCAACTATGTGACTAGAACTCAGTTAGATGTGGTTTTAAATGATGCTGTTAATGAGGGATTATTTACGAAAGATCCTTATGTATTAGAAAATAGCCCCAAGTCAATTTCGTGCAATGCGATCCTCAATCAAGGTAAATTAATCGGCATTCTATATTTAGAAAATAATCTAGCAACAAGTGCTTTTACTACAGACAGGTTAGAAGTTTTGAAAATCATTTCTTCCCAAGCTGCTATTTCTCTGGAAAATGCACTACTTTATCAAACTTTGGAACAAAAAGTAGAGGAACGCACGGCTCAATTAGCTGAAGCTAACTCTCACCTTGCGGAAGCCAATCAGCAAATTACTGTACTCAACGAACGACTGAAAGCAGATAATATTCGCATGAGTGCAGAACTAGACGTGACGCGCCGCCTACAGAAAATGCTGTTGCCAAGGGAACAGGAACTCAGCCAAGTTGAAGGGTTAGAAATTGCTGGTTTTATGGAACCAGCCGATGAAGTAGGAGGCGATTATTATGACGTGCTGCAACACAATGGTAGCGTCAAGATTGGCATTGGTGACGTAACGGGACACGGGTTAGAAAGTGGCGTGTTAATGATTATGGCACAAACGGCTATCCGTACTTTATTAACTAATAATGAAGCCGATCCTGTGAATTTTTTAAATATTGTGAATCGGACGCTTTTTGACAACGCAACTCGGATGAATTGTGAGAAAAATATGACGCTAGCTTTGCTGGATTATCAAGATAATATCCTGCGTTTGAGCGGACAGCATGAGGAAGTAATTATCGTGCGCGCTGATGGCGAAGTGGAGCAAATTGATACAATGGATTTGGGATTTATCATTGCGTTAGAACCGGATATAGCTGATTTTGTGAGTTCGACAGATATTGAGTTGCATTCAGGAGATGTTGTGGTTCTCTATACCGATGGGATTACAGAAGCGTTTGATATGGATCGCGAACAATACGGTTTAGAACGACTTATTGAAGTTGTCTGCGAGTGTAGGGAAGAATCGGCCGAAGCTATTAAAGAAGCTGCGATCGCAGATGTGCGGCGACATATTGGCAAGCAAAAGGTTTACGATGATATCACCATAGTCGTGATTAAACAGAAGTAGCGATCGGTAAGTTGTTTACGTTTAGGGTTAATTATAAATAAAAAATAATCTTTGGAAATTTTTGAGCCTCTGCCCTACAAACTATAAATACCCAGGAAGAAAAAGAGTAAATGTAATGTTGAAAGACGAAATACTCGACGTGGCGATCGTTGGCGGCGGTGTATCAGGAGTTTACAGCGCTTGGCGACTAATGACTAGCCAAACTCAAAAATCCGAACGACTCGAACAACTGCTCTCAAAGCGAGGAGAAGATCGGCTGAAAATTGCCGTGTTTGAAGGTAGCCACCGCATCGGTGGGCGATTGCTATCGGTAACTCCGCCGGGAATGCCAAACACCCGCTGCGAATTGGGCGGGATGCGTTATATGTCATCGCAAAAACTGGTGCGATCGCTAGTTGAAAATAAACTTAAACTAGAAACCCGCCCTTTATACGTCAGCGAACCTGAAAACATTGCTTATTTGCGAGGCCAACACCTACGCCTTTCTCAACTTACCGATCCGAAATTGGTGCCCTATGCCCTCAAAAGTGCCGAACAAGGGATAGATCCCAGCAATTTTATTGGTTTTGCCCTCGAACAGCTTATGCCCGGAATTAGCAAACTACATGGGGAAGAATTGCGGCATTTTGTGAGAACTCATAAATTTGAGGGCAAACATCTCTACAATTGGGGCTTCTGGAATTTGTTGGCACGATCGCTCTCCCACGAAGCTTACACCTTAGCCTACCAAGCAGGCGGCTACGATACCACCGCCTTAAACTGGAACGCCGCCGACACCATCTTATTAAACTGCGACTTCACACCGGATGTGACTTACAAAGCGATAGTTAAAGGTTACGAACAAATACCTTTAGAAATCTGCCAACAATTCGTCCAATCAGGCGGAGAAGTTTATCTGGAACACCGACTCAAATCCTTTGCAGCAGCAGAGTTGCCCGATGGTAGCAGCGGTGTCAAAATGAGTCTCATCTGGCAAAATCAACCAGGTGAAACCATAGAAATCTTCGCTCGCGCCTTAATCTTAGCGATGCCACGACGCTCCCTGGAACTACTAGATCCGACAGGCGAGGTTTTAGATCCACGAAACCGTAAAGTTCAAACACTGATCCGCACGGTGACACCAGTGCCTATGTTTAAAATGTTTGTCTCCTACCACACACCTTGGTGGGAAAAGGTTGAAGTCACGAAAGGGCGATCTGTTACCGACCTACCAGTGCGGCAATGTTACTATTGGGGCACAGAAGGAGAACAGCTCAAAGCCGATCGACAAAACCAGAATTCAGTGCTGTTGGCAAGTTACGACGATACCCTCAATGTCACTTTTTGGGAAGGACTGCGGGACAAAAAAGAAGAACCGCCCTTTGAGACGAAAGCAGGTTACTATGGCTCAGACTACTCCGGTTCCCCCGACTGGCATCATTACAAAGCGCCAGCGGCAATGGTGAGAGAAATCCAGCGCCAGCTCAAAGAAATGCACGGATTAAGTGAAATTCCAGAACCTTATAGCGCTGTCTACATGGACTGGGGCGACGATCCCTATGGCGGTGCGGTTAATTTCTGGAATATCCACGCCAAAAGTTGGGAAGTTATCCCGCAAATCGTCCATCCGCAAGAGAATGTCCCGGTGTATATTTGCGGTGAAGCTTATTCAGATGGTCAGGGGTGGGTGGAAGGAGCCCTATCTACAGCCGAAATTTTACTGCAAGACCACTTCGGCCTGCAACCGCCCGATTGGGTGACAGAAGAGGGTTGAACTATGGCTAACTATGATGGCATTGGTATCATCGGTACAGGCTATGCGGTACCGTCGCAGATTCGGACTAATGATGACCCGATTTTTGACTGGCTCAAACAACATCCTGTGCCGGGTCAGGATTTGTTTAAAGGCTACAAGGAGCGCCGTGTCTTGTCATCAGGGGAAAGTGTGACGGAGCTTATGGTACAGGCTGCCTTGGTAGCTATAAAGGATGCAGGATTGAACATCGGCGAGATTGACGCGCTACTAGGCTATGATTCGGTTTCTGAGTATCTCACACCCAATGGACTAGCTAAAGTTCACCAACAACTGGGTTTGTCGCCCACAACTTGGATATTTCCGATTAACGATGAATACACGAATTTTAATACAGGGCTGTTGATGGCAAATGCCCTAGTACGGGCGAGGCAAGTGAGAAACGCACTGGTTGTATGTGGCTGCAACTGGACTCGCTATGTGAGCTATCATACCCCCCAAAGTATTAGTGCCTCAGATGGAGCGGGGGCGGCAGTGGTGGGTGAGCTCAGAGATCCATCGCAATTTACTTTAGTGGACGCTGAAAACTCGGTGTATACAAAAGTATATGGCTGTATGTATATGCAACCAGATGCGATCGCGCGTGATGCCTTCGATTTTCAAAACAACCCCGAACAAATTTACACCAGACCGTACTTTCACATTACACCAACTGGTCAGCAAGCGTTTGTAGAATTTATAGAAAAAGAGCCACCGAGATTAATCCATCGGCTGTTAGAACGTCATGGTATTCGGGGTGCTGACATTGCCTTGATTACCCATCAAGCTTCGACTGTACTAATGGATGCTTGGGCGAGTGCGATCGCGCCTGCTCAATACTTACAAACCTTAGAAACATTTGCCAACATGACACTGGCAAGCATTCCCGTAAATCTTGCCTATTTCTATCGCGAGATTAAAACGGAGTACCTAGTATTGCTGGGTTTAGGAACTGAACTCAAGACAGCCGCACTATTGCTGAAGCGCAAGTAGTAGACGGGGCGGGTTTTTGAATTTTTACTACACATAATTAAAGCAGAGGTAGGGACACTCCAAGAGCCCATAGGTGCCAACTTAACTTCAAGCCCAGTCACAGAATGCTGTTTGACCATTAAACTTAGATCTCCCTGGCGCCCCCCTTAAGAAAGGGGGGACAAGAGCCTTCTCAAAGTCCCCCTTCTTAAGGGGGATTTAGGGAGATCTCAACTCGGGTATGAGCGAGATTTTTCAAGGGTTTTAGTCTTAAGTTGACACCAATGGGAGTGTCCCTACTACTAGGATCGCGAGCGATCGCAGTGTACTTCATAAACGTGGAATCTGCTGTAAATTGGGGAACTTACAACCAGATTTTCCTATCGCTCAGCTTTGTGAAGGTGGATAATAAGGTGGCACCTCATCGTTATTAATGTGAGCAACTATTACCTGCGGTTTGTTATTTTCTAGTGCATTTTTCATGGCTCTGGGAAATACTTCTCTCATCTCAGTAGGACTGTAAATATCAAAAGCATCAGCACCCAAAGCTGCTGCAAACTGCGCCAAATTGGGCTTACCAATTTTATAATAATCTTTCCAAAATCCCGGATTTCCAGGTTTAGGACAAAACTGGTTCATGTACTGGCTAATCATCCCCAAGTCGTTATTGTCCATGACCACCCAAATTGCGCCAACGCCGTATTGCGCGGCTGTTGAAATTTCGTTTCCGTGCATCATAAACGCACCATCGCCAACAATCGCAACGCAGGTTTTATACGGCGCTCCCATTTTACCGCCGATTACCGCAGCAGTACCAAAACCCATCGGCCCCATTGCCAGCGAATTGTGCATTTGCAAAGGCGGATTGGCAACAATATAATGCACCGACCAACCAACGCAGTTAGCACAATCTATAAACAAATGTCCGTCTTCTGGCATCATCTCATTGATGCACTTCATCAACGCTTGAGGAAAAATAGGGGAAGCTTCCGAGTCTCGTTTTTCTGGGTTGCGGAACGGAGATTTTGTACTTTTAATTTCGTCGATCAACCGCCTGCGGAAATCAATTCCTTTTTCATCAGCTTTTACTTGCTGACCTAACTCGCACAAGTAGTCGATCGCGCGGCCAACTTCCGACACAATTCCCAATTCAATCGGAAAAGAACGGGCGATCGCATTTTGATTCAAGTCAACTTGAATAAAAGGCCCGTTGGGAATCAAAATCGAGTCCCATTTGGAAGTAGCCAGTTGACCCAAAGTCGATCCCAAAACCATCAGTGCATCGTAGTGTGGTGGTAATTTAGGATTGAGAAGTTGTGGGTTTAAATAATACTTAGGCCACTCGCAACCCGCCAAACCGTAATTTCGCAGCGATAACTGGATATTTTCTGGAAAAATGCTCTTTGCGTCGGGAGTTGTCATCACCGGAATGGCAAATTTGTTAACAAACTCTACAAATTTTCGCAGGCGATCGCCATCTTGCAAAGCGCGGCGACAGCCATTTCCCAAGAAAAATAACGGCAGTTGCGCTGACAACAGCAACTTAAAAGCTTGCTCTATTTTCCCTGGGCTAAAAGCATCGGGAATGGCGCGATAATTATCAGGGCTATTGGGAATTTGGACATTGCTAACCGTACTCCCAGCAACATCGTCGGGAAGGCTAATGTGAGCGGCGCGGTTAGGAATTGAAAGCGCATCCCGTAAAGCTTGGGAAAACAGCGTTTGGAAATTGGTCGCATTAGTAATTACAGCACTGTACTGCGAGGCGCTGCGATAAATATTATCAATGTCTAGATTGGCATCAATTCCTTCTTGAAGATAACCTTTACCAAAATAAACTTCTGGCACTTCCCCAGTAATAGTCAACAGCGCCGAGTTACTATTGTGAGCGTTCACCGTTCCCGTCAAAGCATTGGTGGCACCAGGGCCAGAAGTTACCAAAACCACCCCTAAGTTTCCCGTTACCCGTGCATAACCATCAGCGATAAAAGCCGCCCCAGTTTCGTGGCGACAAATGATATACTCAAATTTATCTTGTTGCTCGCTTAGTTCGTCTAATAGGTGCGTGAGTGCGCCGCCTGGAAGACCGAATAGTTTATTTACTTGCTCAAGTTCGAGGTACTTGAGTAGAAGCTGGGCAACAGTTTTGTCTTGTACAGTTGTGTAGTATGTAGTCTGATTTTGAATCACAAGCGTGTCCTCTCCCGATGTGATATACCTAACTGCGTATAAATTATACAGTAAAATATATTTTACATCACTGCTTCGGCCTTGCTACATAGATTATTTCTAGAAGAAATGGTTATTAAATCAGTAGCGGACTAAAAGCTGAAGACAGAGCGAATTTGTAGCTTTAAAAAAAGTAAATTTCGGTGATTTTTGGCGCGCTCGTTGACGTTTTTGAGAAAGGCGATTAGAGTCAGTATATAAATTTGTTGTTGGGCGATCGCTCATTAGTTAGGAAAGCAGTTTCAGAAGCCAACGCACCTAGTACCAGACTGCTGGATAGCCTACCAACTTTGAATTTTCAAACCGAGTCCTATGAAACTAAAGCCTAACCTTAACCTATACTCATCCTTGGGGCATCTACCCTGACTGTCAACAGTCAACAGTCATTAGTCCTTTGCAATATCGATTCAAAAAATTGTGAAATCTCTTCAGTGGATCTGATGTGATAAACACTTTTTGTTTTTTGGGCGCGATCGACATACTCGCGATATCTGGGAGTCAAATACTTGTGACACAACCAAAGAGCACGGTAACTATTAATTGAACTCTTCAAGATCGGACTGTTTTGGGGCCAGCCTTCTGGCGGTATAAACTTACCTGTAATCAGCCGTTTAGTCACCCAGCCGAAATGCACGTATAGGGGCAGATCGACAAAAACCAGAGTATCTGCCTCGTTGAGTCGAAGCCAGACGGTTTCCATACAACCAAAACCGTCTATAATCCATCGGTCAGTAGCCAAAATTTTCTCATGGGTACGCTTATATTCTTCATTTGGAACCTCAGCGCCCCCCGATTGATATTGAATCTTATCCAAGGCGTAAAGTGGCAAACCAGTGATTTCTGATAATCTCTTGCTTAGAGTTGATTTACCGCCTCCAGCGTTGCCAAACACGGCTACTTTTTTCATAGTTACCCCTCTTAGTAATGATGCAGTTTGTAGCAAGATTTTGGAGAATTGCTATAACAACTGAAGTAGTAGGGTGCGTCAGCTTCGACAATCTGGGCTACCCATCGAATCCCTACGAACTGACGCACCTTACACGCTGCATAAGTGAAATTTTACACTACCCATTCCCCGTTAGGCATTCACAAAAACGCTCGATGTAAGTTGACTTTGACTTACACCCTGGACGATTCCTAAATAAGTGTTGCCCGACTTAAGCGCCCAAGAAGCGACACTTGCCCCTCCATCCAACTGCAAACTCACAGCTTCAAAAGTCAAGTTTGCAAACCCGATACCGTCCGTCAAACCAATTTTATCCCCAGCCCCAAAATCGACAATTACATCCGCACTTATTAAAGTAGCCGCAGCAGACAAACCTCCTGCTAAGATAAACGTATCATTTCCAGCACCGCCCGTCAGCATATCTTGCCCGCGATCGCCCGCCAACAAATCATCGCCGTTACCGCCAATCAAGACATCATCTTCTTTGCCGCCGCGAATAGTATTGTTACCGTCAGATCCGATTAGTCGATCGTTATCGTTGTTGCCGCTGATAAAATCATTGCCAACACCGCCATCAATTACATCGGATTCTTTGCCGCCGGATAAGCTGTCATTGCCGCCTGCGCCATTAATTGTATCCGCACCTTGCATTCCATTAATGCTATCAGCACCTTCTCCCCCGGTGAGATTGTCTTTGCCGGAAAGGGCAAAAATTGGCAATCCCGCAGCATTTGTCGGTATTTGAGTATCGGCACTATCTGATAGGAAATAATTGCCGTCGCTGGCTGTATTTTTGGGTGCTGTCGTCGGGCTGCCGTCCCCTGTAGCATTGGGTATTGGCGAAGTAATAGATATAGTGTTTGGTGTGGGAGTCGGTGTGGGAGTCGGTGTGGGATTGACACTACCGTCAAGAGAAGTCGCAAAAACTTGCGTCCAATAGTGATTCCAATTTTCTGTGCCAGTATCGTCGGCTAAGAAATAGTAACCAATGCCAATTTCTTTGAGATTGGGGTTAAGAATGTTAGTCCGGTGGCCGCTGCTGTTCATCCACGATGATACAACTTGTTCGGGTGTAGAAGATCCCGCAGCAATGTTTTCTGCCGCCGCTGAGAATTGATAGCCCGTTGCACTAATCCGGCTTCCTAATGACGAACCATCTTTTCCGGTATGCGAAAAGAAGTCTTGCAGTGCCATGTTTTGGGTGTGATTTGCGGCCGCATTTAGTAACTGAGTATTTAAAACTAGCGGGGACAAACCTAATTTGCTGCGTTCGATGTTGGTAAGTTCTAAAACTCTATTAATAAAGTTTTGATTAGTTGGGCTTGGTGCTACTTGAGAGGCCGATCGCTCTCCTGTTAAAATGTCCGAGGACTGAGAACCGGAATTTTCTAGTTGTTCAAGCATGGGGATGATAAACAGTTTTAAGACTTGGTTTTGCTGGTAGATTGCTTACCGTCTTAACGATAGTTTCCCCGATCGCTAGCTGGTTGGACACAATTCAATAATTATGTTAATCCCTGCCGCTACTGTATTTATTTTCATTATAGCTTTTGTCAAAGTGGGGATGTCAAGAGGGAGAATCTGGTTTGGATCTGGAAGAGTGCGATCGACTTTGAGGAGAGTTTTCAAGGAATTCGCGATCGCCCGTGGCATCAATACAATTTTAGATTTTAGATTTTAGATTTTAGATTTTTCCTGATGAGTAAGGTTGGCGCTACGCAACCAGCCCCCTGGCTGGCTAGAAACCCGGTTTCTACGAGTTTTGCAGACAGGAAAAAGAAATATAGGAAGAAACCGGGTTTCTGAATTATGTGTGCGATCGCGAACAGAGTTTTTAGTAGAATCTTCACAAAAAATTCTAAATTAATTCAAAATTCACAAGCGTGCAGGGTTGTTCGCGATCGCCAAAGCAATCTCAAGATTTCAAACTATTTTCTTGTCCGGCTTTCGCCTCCTGAGCAACTTGTTCAACCTCATCTTTGGCGAGAATTTCCAAAGCCGCCTCTGCTTCTTTACCGCCCAACCGCCCGAGAGCTTGGGCGACTCTATAACGGATTTGCCAATCAGCATTGGAAGCGTAGGGAAGCAGCAGCGGCAGCGCCCGTTTATCTCCCAATTCACCTAATGCGCTGATCGCAATGGTTTGGATCAATTCGTTTTCAGAGGTCAGGGCATTTTCTAACATGGGAAAGGCTTTCGGATCTCCCATTTCTCCCAAAGCAGCAACGATGCTCATTTGCACCAGCCATTCAGATGTACTGCTATAAACTTGCTGCAAATCTTCTAAAGCATCGGTTAATTTCAATGCGCCCAAAGCATCGGCTGCTGCTGCTTGCACGTCGGGTTCGGGGTCGTTGTTCAAGCTGTTTAGCAGTACCTCTAAAGCGTTCGGCAGATTCTGCGTACCGAGGGTTGATATCTGGCTGACTGCTGCGTAGCGAACCCGGACGTTTTTATCGCCGATCGCAATTTGAATCAGTTTATAGGCAATCGCGGGTTCTAGTTGCCGCAGTTGGTTAACTGCTCGCAGTCTTTCGCCAAAATCCTCGGAATTCAGCAATTGTTCGACAGACTCAGGGGTAATGCTCATCGGATTTTAGATTTTAGATTTTAGATTTGGTAATTGGTAATTGGTAATTGCCAAAAGTCAGGGAGATTGAAAGAGCGATCGGCTCATTTTCTGATACAGTCCTGGAACTGCAACAGTTAATTAAGATTCGGCAGCCATCGATCGGATAATATCTCCCCTAGTGAGGATGCCGATTACTTTGCCCGCAGAATCGACCACTGGCAATCGGTGGATGCTGCGATCGTGCATCAGTTTGGCAGCTTCTTGGAGAGATTTGTCGGGTTCGATGGTAACTGGCTCTGTACTCATCGCTTCTCCTACTGTTTGTCCTAAAGCCTTGTGGAGTTCTCGCTCGTAACGAGATGGATTTTCCAAATAAATTACGCTGTCGAGCACCATAATGTAAGCGGGCGGAGTTACGCCGGTTTCCCGCCACATCAAGTCGGTTTCGGAGATGACTCCTACCAACAAGTCATTCTCATCTACGACGGGAAGACCGCTAATGCGTCGATCGGCTAAAATTTTAATCGCTTCGTTCAAGGGCATTTCGGGTCGCGCCAAAATCGGCTCGCGGCTCATTACATCGGCTACTGTTTTTGGCATGATTAGCGGTTGATTGAGTTGTTGCTCTAAATCGATCATATAGGGAAATCGTGACACAGACTGAAGAAAGGCAGCTCTGCTGAAGGGATTCGTTAGAAGGTAGAAGGAAGGAAAAAGTTTGAATGCCAGAATTTTGCTGTTTTTGTCGATCGCACTATAAAATTCTGCCGTTTGCCTCCCTCCAGCGGGCGATCGACCTGACAAGATTGTTAAGATATCTTAAAGAGCGGATAAATCCTTACCAATGCCAGAATCTCCAACCTCAGAACCAGACTCCCAACCAGAAGCGCGCTGTGTATTGGTTTGCCAGTATGTATCTTGCCTGAAAAATGGTTCAGCAGCAGTGCTAGCTGCTTTTGAAGCTCAACAAGTTGCCGGGGTGAAAGTGGAAGCCTGTAGCTGTCAGGGACAGTGCACCACTGGCCCGACTGTACGAGTTACCCCGGACGAAATTTGGTATTGTCGAGTTAAACCGAGTGATGTACCGTTAATTGTGGAAGAGCACCTCAAAGAGGGAAAACCTGTAGAGGCGCTGTTCAATCCGAGAATTCATGCGCGTTATTATTATTAATATTGACTTGATTCGGTGAAACTTCCAAGCTGTCGGACATCTAATAGACCTTTTGCTTTCATTCGCTTTCCTATATTGAAATTATCTGCGTTTATCTGTGTTTATCTGCCTTAACTCTGCGGTTTTTGTATTTCAAAAATTCATGAAATCTTATCTATTATGGAAATTGAGCTTTGAGAATCAAAAAAATTGCGGTTAGTTTGTTAACCTTGCTGCTGGGGAATTCGCCGCAGGTGGTAGCTCAAATGCCGACGGTTGCTGGGGATATTTGTCCTGGGGAATTGGGGGCGCAAGTAGATGCGATCGCCAACCGTCCCGAATTTAGCCGATCGCGCTGGGGCATTTTGATTCAACCTCTATCTTCTACTACTACTCTCTACAGCCGCGACGCCACCAAATATTTTATTCCAGCATCAAATGCCAAGCTGCTAACTACAGCCGCTGCTTTGCAGAAACTCGGTGCAGATTTTCGGATTAAGACATCGGTTTACAGTGGCGAAAATGGGAATTTGTACGTTGCCGGCAGGGGAGATCCGAGCATTGCTGAGGCTCAGTTGAAATCCTTGGCGCAGCAGTTGAAGCAGCGGGGAATCAGTCAAGTTAACCAGTTGATTGGCGATGACAGCTATTTTCAAGGCAGTGCAGTCAATCCGAATTGGGAATGGGAAGACGCGCAAGCTGGCTACGGAGCGCCGATTAACAGTTTAATTTTCAATCAAAACGCGATCGACCTTCTCTTGTCCCCCCAGGCAATCGGGCAACCTCTGAAAGTTACTTTTGCCGAACCAAAGCTGGCAAATCAGTGGCAAATTCAGAACAATTCAGTAACAGTCGCTCAAAGCGAATCTGAGTTTATTGAAGTTGGCCGGGAGTTCGATCGACCTCTAATTCGAGTGAGCGGACAGTTGAAAGTTGGTGGCGAACCTGAATCAGCTTATGTCGCAGTTGTCAACCCCGCTAATAATTTTTTGCAGCAGTTTCAGCAAGTTCTGGCGGCTGAAGGAATTCCTGTTAAACAGGCTTTAGTTGCATCGGCTTCGCGCAATTTAAACCAAGAATTAGCCACCGTTGAATCGCCGCCGCTGGCGGAATTGGTGAGAGAAACTAATCGCGAAAGCAACAATCTCTATGCAGAAGTTTTATTGAGATTGCTGGGAAAAGTTACAGACAAGATGCCCCAGCAGCAAGAGGATACAGGTGAAAGCGGTTTGAAAGAGTTAAAAACCGCTTTAACTCAATTAGGAGTAAATCCAAACAGCTACATATTAGCCGACGGTTCGGGACTTTCCCGCCACAATTTAATTAGCCCAGAAGCCTTGGTGCAAACTTTGAGATTTATGGCCACTTCACCTGCTGCATCGATTTACCGCCAGTCACTGCCGATCGCTGGCGAGAACGGCACTTTGAAAAATCGCTTCAATAATACACCAAATCGCGTAATTATGCAAGCAAAAACAGGAACTCTGAGCGGAGTTTCCGCGCTGTCGGGATATATCGAAGTTCCGAATTACGAGCCGCTGGTGTTTAGCATTATCGTCAATCAATCTGACCTATCGGCTGCAAAAATGCGATCGGCAACGGACGAAATTGTGCTATTATTGAATCGCCTGCGTCGCTGTTAAAACAACAGATTTAAGGTGACAAAGTTAACCTCAGTAGTTACACCTAAAACACAGGACACCCAAAAACCCTACAAGTTTTAAGTTTCATTAGATTGGAGCGGCGGGGATCGAAAAGCAGCTACAATAAAAGTAGAAAAATTAACACCATTGGGACGTTTTAGCCTGCTACCAGTCGGCGGGTTCTGTACTTCCCGAAAATAAGTCTAACTTTCCAACTATGAATTCTTTCGATTCCGAACAGCAACACATCTTTGTCGAAACCAATAACATCCGCCTGCACTGCGTTTCTCAAGGAGAAGGCGAGCTTGTTCTTCTCCTGCATGGGTTTCCAGAGTTTTGGTACTCTTGGCGTCATCAAATCCCTGCTTTAGCGCGTCATTTCAAGGTAGTAGTCCCGGATTTGCGGGGCTACAACGATTCCGACAAGCCGGAAAGCGGCTATGATTTAGATACGCTGAGCGCCGATATTCGCGGTTTGATTGCGAGCCTCGGTTATACAAAAGCTCACGTTGTAGGTCATGATTGGGGAGGGGCGATTGCGTGGCACTTAGCTCAAAAATTCCCCGAACAACTCAACCGCTTGGCAATTTTAAACGCTCCGCACCCGCAGCGATTCATGCAGGAAATGGCGAGCAATTTAGATCAAATCCGCCGCAGTTGGTACGTTTTGGCATTTCAGGTTCCCGGCATTCCCGAATTGTTGATCCGGCAAAACTTGAAAGATTTTGTACACAATGTTTTCCAAGGACAAGCTGTTCGCAAAGGATCTTTTAGCGCGGAGGAAACTAAGATTTATCAGACTGCTTTAGAAAAGCCGGGAGTATTAGCCGCCGCTATCAATTATTATCGGCAGATGTTTCATCCGCAGAGGCTTTGGAATTTGGGGCAGAAATTAGAACCTGTGACAGTGCCTACTTTGGTGCTTTGGGGAGAAGAAGATGCGTTTTTGAGCCACAAACTTGTAGAAGGTTTAGACAGATTTATTACGGCTCCGTTTAAGTTGAAATTAGTTCCTCACTGCGGTCACTGGATTCAGCAGGAAGCGCCACAAACGGTGAATCGAGAATTGCTGAGTTTTCTGAGAAATTCTTCTCCTTCTGTGGCTTTGGCATAGAAGGTTTTAAACATTGCAAATTAAAACCCGGTTTTACAGCTAAACCGGGTTTTCATCTGTCTAGGGATAGGTTTTTTTTAGGGTGCGTCGTGCCTAGAGTTTCTCGATTACCAGAGAATTCAAGCTAGCTGAGGCACCCTAGTTATTTATTAGTCCCAGAGCAAATTTTCTTGGATCAGCAGTGCAATCATCGCAGTTCTGG
This sequence comes from Microcoleus sp. AT9b-C3, assembly GCF_036705485.1. Classification (NCBI taxonomy): domain Bacteria; kingdom Bacillati; phylum Cyanobacteriota; class Cyanophyceae; order Oscillatoriales; family Microcoleaceae; genus Microcoleus; species Microcoleus sp. AT9b-C3. Next base: position 97,896 of record NZ_JAUBUR010000006.1, read on the forward strand.
AACAAACACCGAGTTTGATAAAAATCCGCCTCACGTAAGTAGCAACCGTCCAGTGACTGATATTTAAATTTTTGGCAATACATTTGTTTGGCAGGCCTTGGGCTACTAATTGTGCGATCGCTCTTTCCCGTGGGCTCAGGCTAATTTCCGGTTTATAACTTTGGCTTTGCATACTTTTGCAATGAGGTAATGAGTTAATATCTAATCAATGAATGGTTGAATTCCGAGTTTTTCTCGAACTTCAGATAAAGGAGTTTCCCAATCAGATGCAACGTCCCAATTAATTAGCCCAGTGGCTAATTTTCCGTGTTTTAAGCCTTTGATAATGTGTCCGATCGCGCAACTTGACCCGCTGATCAGTCCAACTAACACTAAAATCGCATAAGAAGGAGGAAATACTTGAGCGCGAGTAAACGCTTGAAGTACCAATTCATCTTCTGTTGAAGCTGAAAAACCGGTCAGCACGTGCCAAACGTCGTGGTTTCGCTGAATCCAGTCTCCCGATGCGATCGGCTCAAAGCCTTGTTCGTCTAGAAATCGCGCCACTTCGCACCCTAATGTTCCTGCTGGCAGTTGGCGCAATTTTGCCAAGTCTATTTCAAAGTGTCGATCGCTCTCAATTTGAGGATTAATTGTTTGAGCCATCTTTAATATAACTCCTAATTGACCGTCAGCCATAATTTATTCTCCCTTCAACAATGATTTAAGTTTCGAGCAAATTAATTTATGTTGGTCAAGTTCATTTTTGGGCTGAATCAATACGATTTTTTTACTGGCTGAACTTAGAAATCGTATTTTCTGTCTAAGCCATCGGCTGTCAGGAGCTTTTACATTTCTTTACAAGCATTCTTAGATTTGAAATCTGCTACCTGTAAAAATCGCCCTAGTGTTTGGAATCCCAACTTGACGCACCGGGAAGTACCAGTAAAATCCACAGTATTTAGCGGTGATTGGAACCCCCTTACTTACGTATATAAATTTATTCTGCTGCTAATTATTGGAACTTGCAATGAGTCAGAAGTGGAAGCTTGCAAGCATCGTGATGCAAGTGCATACAAGTGAAGAGAGTGGAAGGGAGCTGAAGCAAGGTGAAGTTATGCAGAGTTGATGCCGGGGATAGTCCGCACGCAGGGTCAGACGAGTGCGCTGTCGCTCAAATGAGTGTCACTCATTTGAGCGACTGGTCAAGTATTTTCACCAACAGCTATAAATAAAGTAGAGATTCATATCATACAAGGTGTTGCTGTGAAAAAACTTTCCATTTTGTTATCCACAGGAGTTGTGTCATTAATTTGGTGCGCTGCTGCTAACGCTACCACTTATGTTAATCCTAACGGTAAAACTACTTTAAACTTGTCAGAAAAAGGAAACAATCGCAGAGGCTTTTACTTAACCAAAGTAGGCAATCGGGATTTTTTGGGAAATATTCAAATTACCCGTTCCGAAGGAGCAGCAGGCTCTTACTATTACAATGGGACTTTCAAAGACAGTGCGACCGGCCCTGGCAAAAAAATTGTTTGTTCTGGGGATATTACCATTGTTAGGCGTCAACTTGGAAGGAGCAGCCAATTGGGAGCCGAAGTTACTTGGAAGGTGAAAGCAGGAGAAAATTGTCCTTCTATCGGCCAGACATTTAAAGTAAATTTAGTCGAATCTTTACCGCGTCCTAATGCAAGTGGCGACTATACTTCTAGCAATTCTAATACTTGGTTGACTGAAACTGCTGGTTCTGCAACTTGGCCTGCTTGGCGAGTCACCTCGCGAGATGGACAACTCAACTGCCGCAAGACCGCAAACGGAGCAATTCAACGAGTTTACCGCGCGGATAAAGATACAGTTGCTGCGGAACTCAGGGGAGTAAATGCGATTACAATGGCGAACGGTCAACCCTGGTTGCTCACAAGACAAGGCTGTTATGTGCGCGCTAATTCTCAATACGTTCAGCCAGTTTCTATGCCGGAATAAGTGAGCGTAAGTAGGGAGCATCTCAATGAAAGCAGCCAAGCCCAAAATTGGAGTTTTGAGGCAAGAGGCAGAAGGCAGAAGGAAGGAGCCAGAAGAAGTATTTTTACAAATATGAGAGGCTCCCAGTTCCGCTGTCAGAGCCACGCAGCTTACCACAAGACATGAATCCAGTTTAGAAGGAGTATTTTGAAAACAATTGTGTTGGGATAAGCTGTTGTGGATTTAAATGGTATGTCAAAAAACAATAAAACAATGAGTGGGGTGGGCGTCCCGCCCGCCTCGAATATGCAATTTAAATAAAAAGTCCGCGTTATTTTGTGGCTTCGCTACTAAACAATCGCTCGCTGCATAACAATTGCCATGCAAAGGAGTACCCTCTCATCCCTGTTTATCCTGCAAAAGTTACATAGCGTGACACAAGTTACGCTCGCCCGTTAAATACAAAGTCGCTATCGTCATTAAATTAAAATTAAACTGCTCAAAGAATCGCCGACTTTCCTGTTCAACAAAAACGCCGCAGCATAGCTAAGCAGGCCAAGGAGGATGTCAATGAGAATAGTGGTATCGACAAGTGATAATCGTTAGATACTCGTCATCCACAGCATAAACTAATCGATTCGTATCATCAATTCGCCGCGACCAAAAACCAGCCAGATTCTCCCTCCGTGGTTCTGGCTTTCCGATACCCTCAAACGGCAATCGGATTGTTGCCTCAATTAGCTTGTTAATTCGTTTTAACGTTTTTTTGTCTTGCCCTTGCCAATATAAATAATCGCCCCAAGCCTCATCCGTCCATGCTAACTTTCTAGTCATCCAACAAATTTCGCTCTACCACTTTCCCCTGCTTAAACTGAGCAATAGAACGCTCCAAATGGGCAGCATTGGCGGGAGATTTGAGTAAATGAACTGTTTCCAGCAAACTATTAAAGAACTCTAGCGACATCACCACGGCATCCTCCGCATCCCGTCTAGTGATGATGGTATAGTCCGTATCTTCCACTACTCTGTCTAAAACAGCCTTGAGGTTATTTCTCGCTTCGCTAAAAGAAACAATATTCATGTAGTTGACACTTGTACTACTTAATGTACAAGTATAGCAATCCGCAATATATTCGGCAATCCCGAACTCATATCAAGTCCGGTCAATTTACTGGTTCTATGGCTGGAGCCTGGGAACTGATACCTAGAGGAAGAGCCGAAGCCGAGCGAAGAAAATTAAATTCGAGGCTCGCTTGTCGCTGTTGAGCGTTACTTTCGCTAAGCGCCTGGTAACGAGTAAAACGAGTAAACCAGTAAATTCGATCGCGCCGAAGCATAATTTACTGGTTTTACTGGTTCCCAGGCTGTGTTACTGGTTTACTGACTGTGCCTCTTAACCCATGTAAGCGACAAGCGAGCCGAAGCCGAGGGAAAATTAAATTCGAGGCTCGCTTGTCGCTGTTGAGCGTTACTTTCGCTAAGCGCCTGGTAACGAGTAAAACGAGTAAACGAGTAATAATTGAGGACTAAAAAACTTAAATTTCTTCGTCCAAACCATCTACATCATCTACATCATTTACATCATCTACATCATCTACATCATCTACCTCAACAGGAGCGACAGAATTAGCAGAAACTACAGCTCCCGTATCAAGTTTTTCGCGCACTAACTTCTCGATCTCATTTTTAAATTCGGTATTTTCCTCCATGTGCCGAATCACGTTGTCGCGTCCTTGAGCAATGTTGTCGCCCTTGTAGCTGTACCAAGAACCTTTCTTAGTAATTACTCCCATTTCGTCGGCCAAGTCAGTCAGACAGCCTAAAGTAGAAATGCCTTTGCCAAATACAATGTCAAATTCGGCAATACGGAAAGGCGGAGCAACTTTATTTTTAGCAACTTTAACTTTCGTGCGGTTGCCGTATTCTTCTGTACCTTTTTTCAAGCTTTGAATGCGGCGAATGTCAAGCCGCACGCTGGCGTAGAATTTGAGTGCGTTACCGCCGGTTGTTGTTTCGGGGTTGCCGTAAGTTACGCCGATTTTCTGCCGCAATTGGTTGAGGAAGATGACGGTACAGCCGGATTTGCCGATGTTGCCGGTGATTTTCCGCAAAGCTTGGCTCATCAAGCGGGCTTGCAAACCCATGTGGGAGTCGCCCATGTCGCCTTCGATTTCGGCGCGGGGGACGAGGGCGGCTACGGAGTCAATTACTACGATATCGACGGCGACGGAACGGACGAGTTGATCGACTATTTCTAGGGCCATTTCGCCGGTATCCGGCTGGGAAACTAAGAGATTTTCAATATCGACGCCTAAAGCTGAGGCGTAGGTGGGATCGAGGGCGTGTTCGGCATCGACGAAGGCTGCGATACCGCCGGATTTTTGGACTTCGGAGATCGCGTGGAGGGCTAGAGTGGTTTTACCGGAACTTTCCGGGCCGTAAATTTCAATGACTCGACCTTTTGGCAAACCGCCGCCCAAAGCAATGTCCAGTGTCAGGGCTCCGGTGGGGATGGTTTCTACCTTCATGCGAGTGGAGTCTCCCAATCGGACGATCGCCCCTTTGCCAAAGCTGCGCTCGATTTGGGAGAGTACGGAAGTTAGAGCTTTTTGCTTTTCTGAGTTTTCAGTGGAAGTTTTTATAGACGTATCTCTTTTTGCCATTTGCGGTACGCGGGTAGACCCCTTGCGGAGCTTGTTGATTAACTGTACAACACGTATGTTAGCAGTTATTTTTTGGCTCTGGAGGTTCTGCGGGGATTTGGTTTAAGATTCTTGATTTTGGGGGTGGTTCAGCCTGAGCCAGCTTTCACAAGGCACTGAGGTAGAGGTATTCGGCATCCGGCAGAGGGTAGAATGATCGTCTGTTGGGGGATGTAGTTGGTATCGATCGCTCCTTGAGTGAGGTTATGGTCTACAGTTCCAAATTCCGTGAAGCGTAGCTATCCCGGAGGAAATCGCCACAATTAGGACAAGCATGGGATCTACAACACATCAAGACACATCTGTTAATACCCAAAATTCCCGCTGGCTGATGAACTTATTGGCGATCGGCATTTTACTAGGTATCGGATTTCGGTTTTTTGAGATCGAGCGCAAACTGTACTGGCACGACGAAGCTTACACATCAATCCGCGCCGCTGGTTTCACCCGCCAAGAAATCGACGACGAACTATTCCAAAACCGGATTGTTCCGGCACCAGAATTGCAAAAATATCAGCGGATTAAACCGGGAAGTACAGAAGCAGATACAATTCGTTCTTTAGCACTAGAAGACCCGCAGCACCCGCCTTTATACTTTCTCATGGCTCGTTGGTGGATGCAGCAATTTGGCAGTTCTCTAACAGCATCTCGCAGTTTGCCAGCACTATTGAGTTTGCTGTCGCTGCCTTTGATGTACGCTTTAGCTCAGGAACTTTTCGCCTCGAATTTGGCGGCCTTATTAGCAACAGCACTTTTGGCTTTATCTCCCTTTGACATATTGTTTGCTCAGACAGCAAGGCAGTACAGTTTGCTAACAGCCACAGTTATTGGCAGCAGTTGGCTGCTGCTGAGAGCAGTGCGGTTGCGGGGCTGGCAAGATTGGGTATTTTACTCGCTGGCGATCGCCCTTGGTTTCTACACTCACCCTTTCTTCAGTTTAACACTCATTGGACACGGAGTTTTTATAATTGCTTACTGGTTGTTTGTGAAAAAAACCAAATTGCCAGGTCACGTCACTAATTCCCAATTTTTCTTAGCAGTAACAGCAGCTTTAATCTTGTATATCCCCTGGATTTACGTGCTGGCAACCAACCTGGAACGAGCATCAGCTACGACAGATTGGACGCGAGTAGCTCCCGGTTGGCTGTATCTTGTCAAATTGTGGACACTCAGCTTTACAGCCTTATTTTTTGACTTCGACTTCGGGTTTTATAATATTTGGACTTATCTGCTGAGATTGCCATTTTTGCTGTTAATTGGGGCAGCCGTTTACAAAATCTGCCGCCGGGCTAGCAGTTCAACTTGGCTGTTTATTTTAACATCAATTTTTGTACCTTTTTTGATACTGGCATTACCGGATATCATCCTAGGTGGCAAACGCTCTGCCGTCAGCCGCTATCTGATTTCCTGCTTTCCGGGAGTGCAGCTAGCAGTTGCTTACTTGCTCGCCAGTAACGTGAAAACTCAGCAGCGGTTTTGGCAAGTCATTTTAGGCTTGGTATTTACAGCAAGTATAGCCTCCTGTACAGTTAGCGCTTTTTCTGATACTTGGTGGAGCAAAGACTTGAGCTATTTTAATGCTGAAGTTGCGAAAATTATTAACAAAGAGGCGATAGCTAATCGCTCGATTAAAGATACAATTGTAATTAGCGATCGTGGCAACGATTTTACGAACATGGGAGATTTGCTGTCTCTAAGTTATTTGCTCGACAAAGACGTGCGGCTGATGCTGATGAGCCAGTCGCCAGATATGGAGATGCTGAACCAATATTCGGCTCCCCTGGTGTTCCGCCCTTCGGAAAAATTGCGATCGGCACTCAAGCAAAATCAACGCCGCTTAGAGCCAATTTTGCAGTATGCCAGACTTTTTCGAGCGCGGCGAGCTTCTTAGAGCAGATTGAGAGAAATAGACGATCGTCCCCGGTAGGGTGCGTCAGTCGATTTTAGATTTTAGATTTTATATTTTAGATTTATTCCACAGATGAATCTGGGAGATTAAACTTTGATCTAAAATTTTTGGAGATTAACGACAGGAGTAGGTGGGACGGTATCGGTTTTTGGGGGGGGTCAGAAAAAACTGTTTGAGTTGCCTCAAATATTTCGACTGACGCACCTTAAATCACTATTTGGGCATTTTGGTCAAGATTCCCGGTAAAGTGCGTCAGACAAAAAAACTGTGTGAGTTGTCTCAACTATTGGGGCTGACACACCCGACATCATCAGCAATAATTATTTGAATACTTAGGATAAAACGCAATGCCAGAGTTAAATAATTCATCTTCCGAATCGGCGCAGAAGTTTCGCAATCTTCAGACAGAATTACGCGAACGTTGGCGAGCTATCGAAGAATTCGACAGCGGAGATTGTGACATTATTATCATTCCTTCTCTCAGCTTAGATCAGCAAGAAATGCAGAAAGTTGAGGGGGCTTACCACTACGAAGAGCGGCATTTATTTTCATTAATTCGCCTGCGAAATCCGCGCACGCGCTTAATTTACATTACCTCCGAGCCTTTGCACCCGATGATTGTGGATTATTACCTGCAATTGCTGCCAGGCATTCCATTTTCTCACGCGCGCGATCGGCTTGTGCTATTCAGTGCTTACGATGCTTCTGCCAAATCCCTCACCCAGAAAATTTTAGATCGTCCCCGCTTGATGGAGCGTATTCGTCAAGCAGTGCGCCCGACAAAATCTTATATGGTTTGTTATAACTCGACGCCCTTAGAACGCGAGTTATCTGTTCAATTGGGGATTCCTTTGTGGGCCAGCGATCCCGATCTGTTATACTGGGGAACAAAAAGCGGTAGCAGGCAAATTTTTAAAGAATGTGGCGTGCCTTATCCTGATGGTTCCGAGTTGGTTTGGAATGCGGAAGATTTAGCGGAAGCTGCGGCCGAGTTGTGGGCACGGCAACCGCATTTGCAGCGGATCGTAATTAAGTTAAATGAAGGTTTTTCGGGGGAAGGAAATGCAATTTTAGATCTGAAGTCCCTCGCAGGTAAAGCGCCGGCAGAAAGAGCGAAGGCAATTGGCGCTCACTTCCATAATTTGCGCTTTCAAGCAACGGGCGAAACCTGGGAAAATTTTAGCAGCCGGATTCCCGAATTAGGGGCAATTGCCGAAGCTTTTATCGAAGGAGAAGAAAAGTTCTCGCCCAGCGTTCAAGGCAGAATTGTCCCCAGCGGCGAAGTAGAAATTCTCTCCACCCACGACCAAATTTTAGGAGGCCCAGACGGTCAAATTTTCTTGGGTTGCCGATTTCCGGCGGACGAATCCTACCGGCTGGCCTTGCAAGAATTGGGATGGAAAGTTGGGAAAAATTTAGCCGAAAAAGGGGCTTTAGAGAGATTTGGAGTAGATTTTCTCGCGGTAAAGCAATCCGATGGGAAATGGGATATGCAAGCAATAGAAATTAACTTGCGGAAAGGAGGCACAACTCATCCGTTTATGGCTTTGAAGCTGTTAACAAACGGTCGGTACGAGCGTACTAACGGATTATTTTACAGCCAGCAGGGCCGTCCGAAATATTATGTCGCTTCGGACAATTTGAAAAAAGATCGCTATCGGGGGTTATTACCGAACGATTTGATGGAGATTATTGCTGACAATCAACTGCACTTTGACAGCGGTACAGAGACGGGCAGTGTGTTTCATTTAATGGGTTGTTTGTCGGAGTTTGGCAAATTGGGAGTGACGAGTATCGGCAATTCGCCACAAGAAGCTGAGGAGATGTATAACAAAGTTGTGAAAGTTCTCGATCGCGAAACGTCAGGCGATTTTAGATTTTAGATGTTAGATTTTAGATTTGATCCTGTCAGTCAGCTTATATCCCCATCCCCGGCTTCTTGAAGAAGTCGGGGCTCTAATATCCCTCGCGTTTTGTATAGCAACCGACAAGACGATTAGGATGTTCTTAATCACCCAAACCATTGCTATTATTGAATTTGCCTTCTTGCTTGTTGCTTGCTCCTTCCGCTAGAGCTAATTTTTAGCAGGATAAAGGGGCGTGGGATCGATCGAACCTGTGCGGTTGAGTGGCCAAAAACGCACTATTGCCCTACCGATGATATTTTGCTTGGGTACAAAGCCCCAGTAATGGCTGTCACAGCTTGCGTTGCGGTTGTCGCCGAGCACCAAGTAAGAATTTGGAGCTACAACTACAGGCCCGTAGGGATACTGCGGAATTTCTTCAATATATTTTTCCTGTAGCGGCTGCTTGTTAATAAAAACTTTTCCGTCTTTGACTTGCACAGTGTCCCCTGGAAGTCCAATAACTCGCTTGATATAGGCATCCTTGATCGGCGGTGGCTGTCCCGTACACAAACTAGCCGGATCGGGAGGCATAAATACGATAATATCTCCTCGCTGGGGATCTTGGAATCGATAGCTGACCTTATCTATAATTAATCGATCGTTAATTTGTAAGGTTGGGAGCATCGAGCCGGTGGGAATGTAGCGTGCTTCGGCAACCAGGGTGCGGATACCAAAGGCTAAAAATGCTGCTAAGCCGATCGTCTTAATTCCTTCGATCCAAGGATTTTCGGTGTCTTGCGGTGGTTTTTCGTCGGCTGACTTGTCTAGACGAGTCATAGGGTATTGTAGTGACTGAGCTGGATACGAATTATAAACTTAATAATGCTTCCATGCTAGCACGCTGTTTACTCAATTAATGATATCTTATGACTCCCCAATCAAGTTTGTTAATCCGTCGCGCTCGCATTCTTTTGCCCACTGGTGAGTTTTTGGTAGGAGATGTGCAAATCTGCGATCGCCAAATTGTCAAGGTTGCTGCAGAAATTGCCGAATCTGGCGATCGAGAAATAGATGCGAAAGGCTTAACTCTGTTACCCGGAGTAATTGATCCCCAGGTACACTTCCGCGAACCGGGTTTAGAACACAAGGAAGACTTATTTACCGCTAGCTGTGCTTGCGCGAAAGGCGGCGTGACATCGTTTCTGGAAATGCCGAATACGCGACCGCTGACCACCACCCAAGCTGCCTTAGATGATAAACTAAGTCGCGCTGCCGAGAAGTGTTTGGTGAACTACGGCTTTTTTATTGGTGCAACGCCTGAGAATTTGCCGGATTTGTTGACTGCGAATCCGACTCCGGGAATTAAAATTTTTATGGGTTCGATGCACGGGCAGCTTTTGGTGGATGGAGAAGCAACTTTAGAGGCGATTTTTGCTGCAGGCGATCGGCTAATTGCCGTGCACGCAGAAGACCAAGCTAGAATCAACCAGAGGCGTCAGGAATTTGCTGGGATTTCCGATGTTGCCGTGCACTCGCAAATTCAAGACAATCAAGCAGCGTTATTAGCAACTCAACTAGCAGTAAAACTTTCTAAGAAATATCAGCGCCGACTGCACATTCTGCACCTTTCAACGGGGGATGAAGCTGAGTTTTTGCGCCACGAAAAACCGAGTTGGGTGACAGCAGAAGTTACGCCACAGCATTTGTTGTTAAATACCAGCGCCTATGAAAAAATTGGCAGTTTAGCTCAGATGAATCCGCCTTTGCGCGAGCCCCGCGATAACGAAATACTTTGGCAAGCTTTACTCGACGGCGTAATTGATTTTATCGCCACCGACCACGCGCCGCACACATTAGCAGAAAAAGCTCAAGAATATCCAAATACGCCGTCGGGAATGCCCGGAGTAGAAACTTCTTTGCCTTTGATGCTGACGCAAGCAGTAGAGGGAAGATGTACAGTGGCGCAAGTTGCTAATTGGATGTCGGCGGCAGTTGCTAAGGCTTATAAGATTCCGAACAAAGGCCAAATTGCACCGGGTTTTGACGCCGATTTAGTCTTAGTTGATTTGGAGAAATACCGCCCGGTGGTCGGAGCAGAGATGGCGAGCAAGTGCGGCTGGAGTTCCTTTGAAGGTTGGAGTTTGACTGGGTGGCCAGTTGTGACTGTTGTTGGAGGAAAAGTTGTTTTTGAGGATGGTAAATTGGATACAAATGTGAGGGGAGAAGCCTTGACATTTGACGCTGAGTAAGCATGACTTTAACTCAAGTGTTATAATTGGGTATTCCTGCATCGCAAAGGCGATTTTACCCATGCTCCTCGAAGAACTAGAAACACAACTCCTGGCCTTAACTCCGACTGAGAAAGCTGAAGCCATCCGGCTTTTAACCCAAAGTTTAAACAATAGTTGGCCAGGAATTACTAAAACTCCCGACGTGTGTGGCGGCGATGCTTGCATTGCCAAAACTAGACTTCCCGTTTGGCTGTTCGTGAGTTTGCGCCGTCAAGGTTCAAGCGATGCTGAACTTCTACAATTTTATCCCCATTTGAATGCTGCAAACTTAGTAAATGTCTGGACTTATGCTGAGGCTAACTCAGAAGAAATTGAAACAGCACTCCGAGAAGAAGCAGCAGCAATGATGCAGGAAGTATAATTTATGGCACGTCTCTATGCAGATGAACAGTTCTCGTTTCCTGTTGTGGCATTGCTGCGAAATTTAGGTCACGATGCCCTGACTATTCAAGAGGCAGGAAATTCCGGAGATGATGACCCCGAAGTATTAGCCTTTGCTGTGAATAACGATCGGGCGGTTATGACGCAAAATCGTCGGCATTTCATTCGATTGCATACTCAACAACCCAATCATGCTGGTATTATCGTGTGTACAGACGATAAAAATCTAGAAAGGTTGGCAATACGCATCAATGATGCTATTGCTGGTGAGGAAAATTTGAGAGGTAAATTGATTCGAGTCAACCGCCCGCCGCAGTAAGTTCGATCGCCTTTTCTCAATTTTCCCATTGCCAATCCAATAAGTCGCCATTACCAATTAGTTCAACTTGCCGCCCGTTATCGAGATAACTTAAAGAAATTTGCAAATAATTTTCTGGTTTGTACTGCAATCTTTCCGCCCATTCGATCGCCACAATTCCCAAATCCATTTCTAACCCGTCCCAATAACTTTCTAAGTGCAAAGCCTCGGCTTCTTCGGGTTCCAGTCGATACAAATCTAGATGATACAGCGGAACTCGCCCTGTAAAATACTCGTTAATTAGGGTAAAAGTAGGACTTTCGATCGAGTCTGAGATTCCTAAGCCTTCAGCGATGCCTTGAACTAAGGTAGTTTTGCCCGCACCTAAATCTCCTTGTAATAAGATTACAGTGCCTGGGGGGAGCGATCGACCTAACGCAACACCAAACTTGCGCGTAGCCTCAGAATCGGGAAGCAAAGTTTTCATTTCAATAATTAGTCATTAGTCATTAGTCATTTGTTATTTGTTATTTGTTACTCGCTGGCGGCGGCCAATAACCAATAACCAATAATATTAGTCAACAGTCAACAGTCAACAGTCAACAGTTCACAGTTAACAGTCAGCAGCTTAAATGTTCTGCGCGCGGCCGTACCAACGCAGCAACATTCCCGCCAACCTTTGCGAATTGTGGCGAATTAAACCCGTATTTTCATCTTCATCCATGACATTGGCGATGACAACTCGCCGCCCCAATTGCGTTACGGCTTCTCGATCGAGTACAACCGGATAAGAATCCTCCTGAGAATAGCGGATCAAAGCCTTTGCAGAAGGGACTTTTCCTTGAACTACTACAGCATCGAACAGCGGCCGGCCGCAAGCCCGGTCGATCGCCCGAATGTGGTCTGCAACACTGTATCCGTCTGTTTCCCCCGGCTGAGTCATAATATTGCACACATAAATGCGCGGAACATCGGTGTTGGCGATCGCATCAGCAATTTCCGGCACCAACAAATTCGGAATGACACTCGTATAAAGACTCCCCGGCCCAATAATAATAAAATCCGCTTCCCGAAGACCTTCCACAGCCCTAGGTAATGCCGGAGGTTTAGCAGGAGTGCAGCCTATTCTGAGGATTTTTCCGTTAGCTTTTGTAATGCTGGACTCCCCCTCAATCCTCCGGCCGTCAGCCAGTTCTGCCCACAAAGAAACGTCGCTCAGAGTAGCCGGTAGCACCTCTCCCCTAACTGCTAAAACTTTAGAACTCGCGGCGATCGCCTGTTCCAAATCTCCAGCAATATCGCTCATCGCCGTCAAAAACAAATTCCCAAAACTGTGGCCCACCAAACCGTCACCAGCCCGGAAACGATATTGAAATAACTCAGTCAATAACTTTTCCTCATCTGCCAAAGCGGCCAAACAATTGCGAATGTCTCCTGGCGGCAATACCCCAATTTCCCGCCGCAGCCTCCCGGAAGACCCCCCATCATCGGCCACGGTGACAATAGCAGTGATTTTGGCACTGTAATCCTTCAATCCCCTGAGCAAGTTAGAAAGACCCGTACCGCCCCCTATTGCCACAATTTTCGGGCCGCGGTGCAAGCGGCGGTGGTTGAGGAGTCGATCGACCAGTTCCTCATTCCCTTCGGGCATCAGCACTTGGGTAATAGAGTTCAAACTGCGAGTTTGCCCCCACAGAATTAACAAAATCCCGCCAGCAACGATCAGCGGGCCCGACACGTAATTGGGAATAACATCTGCAATCCACGCCAAAAAATTTCTCAACAATTGCAATAAGAAGAAAATTGGAGTCATCCCAGTCCAAATCGCTAAACCCAAAGTGGCAAGTACCACGCCGCTAGCACTAATCAGCAGCCACCGTTTCACTAACAGTCCGGGGGCTAACCACTTAAACCACTGGTGAACTCGCCCGTTCCGCAAAGAAGGGGGGTAAGGATTTCTGGATTGGGCAAAAACCTGCTTGGCTTTAGCCAAGACGCGGAGGGCTTTAGGAAGTGAACTAATTGACATGGTTAATTAGTCTTAAGGGTATTGGAACAGCTCGATCTGACAAATTTACAATACAAGAGAGTTTTGATTCTGGCAGTCAATTTAAGTAATTAGTGATTAGTCATGAGTCATGAGTCATTAGGTAGACTGATGACTGAGGACTGACAACTTATTGATAACATGCTATGGCTGAGCCACTAATCGAACTCAAGGGGGTAAGTAAGTCCTTCGGCCAGAACCCGATCCTCGATCGAGTCGATCTGAGGATTTATCGGGGAGAGGCCCTGGCAATTATTGGCCCTTCCGGGACGGGGAAATCTACGATTCTGCGGATAATTGCGGGTTTGTTGGCCCCGGATGCCGGTGAGGTTTTTGTTCAGGGACAGCGCAGGGTCGGATGGGTGGACGACGTGGCAGATCCGATCGGAATTGGGATGGTTTTTCAGCAAGCGGCTTTGTTTGATTCGCTGACGGTGGAGGAGAATGTCGGTTTTTTACTGTACCAGCATTCTAAGCTGCCGCGCCGCCGCATTCGGGAATTGGTGGAGGAAAAGTTGGAGATGGTGGGTTTGCCACGAATTGGCGAACGCTATCCGGCGCAGTTGTCTGGGGGAATGCGAAAGCGGGTAAGTTTTGCCCGCGCTATCATGGCGAATCCTGATAATGACAGGGATAATCCAGAGGTTTTGCTGTACGACGAACCGACGGCGGGTTTAGATCCGATTGCTTCGACGGTAATTGAAGATTTAATCAGGGACTTGCAGACTGCCCAAGGTGTTTGCAGCACTTATGCGATCGTCACTCACCAAGACAGTACCATCCGCCGCACTGCCGATCGCATCGTGTTTCTCTATCGAGGCAAAGTGCAGTGGGAGGGAACTGTCAATGACATTGCATCGACAGATAATTTACTGATCCGACAATTTTTTAGCGGCAGTGTTACTGGGCCAATTCAAGCGCTTGGATAGTCAGCCAATTTTAGATTTTAGATTTTAGATTTTAGATTTTAGATTGAAATGACCAATAATTTCAAAGGTGGTACCCGCCACGTGATTTATCCGTGGAATCAATCCAAAATCGACAATCTAAAATCCTCAAGAAAGAGCATTTATCCGTGGGGTCGCCTCTAAAATCTAAAATCTAAAATCTAAAATCTAAAATCGATTGACCAATGACTAACGACTAATAACCAATGACGAATGACTGAGGAGAAAATATGCGATCGCGAACTGTAAGAGAAGGTTCTGTCGGGTTCTTAATTTTAGTAGGAATCGGTTTATTTGGCGGCTTAGTGCTCTGGCTGCGGGGCGTACAGCTAGGGAACCGCAGCTACAAATTCGCCGTAGAATTTGGCAGCGCCCAAGGAATGCAAATAGGCACGCCCATCAAATATCGTGGGGTTGCCGTCGGTAAAATTACCGCCCTCAAACCGGGTTCCAACGGCGTAGACGTGACGCTGGAGATTGCCCCCGGTACTTTAGTGATTCCCAGGGATGTTACGATCGAAGCGAATAAATCCGGTTTAATTGGCGAATCGTCGATCGACATTACCCCCAACTCGATTTTGCCAGAATCGTTACTTACCGCCAATCCCGTTAGTGCCGACTGTCCCCCAGAGATTATCTGCCAAAATTCGCGCTTAAAAGGTCAAGCAGGAGTCACTATCGACGAACTAATTAGATCCACAGTCCGCCTAGCTAATTTCTACACTGACCCCGCGCTGTTTAACAATATTAAATCTCTTGCCGAGAATACAGCCAACACAGCTAAAGGTGCAGCTCAACTCACTCAAGATTTATCGACTTTAACTAAAACTGCCCAAGCCGAAATAAAAACTTTAAATCAATCTGTAAGGGGAGACATTGGCAGCTTAAATCAATCAGTGAAAACTGAAATAGCAAGTTTAAATCAATCATTAAAGGGGGAAGCAAGCAGTTTAAATCAATCATTAAAGGGAGAAGCCAGCACCTTAAATCAATCGCTAAAGACGGAAATATCAGCAGTCGCCGCTGATGTTTCTAAAGTAGCAGCTACGGCGGACACTTCCACAAAAGCCGTATCTGCCGCTGCGATAAATTCTGCTAATTCAGTAACTCAAGCAGCCAATCAAATTACATTAACAGCCAACCAACTCAATTCTTTAGTAACAACCAACCGCGCCAGTTTAGTCTCAACTCTGAATAACATCAATCAAAGCAGTCAAGAACTGCGGGTAGCTGTCAGCAGTTTAAGTCCGACAATTAATCGAATCAACCAAGGACAATTGCTGAACAATTTAGAAGTTTTATCAGCGAATGCTGCCCAAGCTTCTGGTAATTTGCGAGATTTATCCAGCCAAGTAAACAATCCCGCCACTTTACTATTATTGCAGCAAACTCTAGATTCTGCACGAGCTACATTTCAGAACGTGCAGAAAATTACTTCCGACGTGGATGATTTGACAGGAGATCCGGCTTTCCGCAACAATATTCGCAGGTTATTCAACGGATTAGGAGGTTTGTTGGGTTCGACAGAACAACTGCGACAGCAAGTTAAAGTCACTCAAACATTAGCTCCCCTTTCTGAGAAAGTAAATGCGAGTACGCCTGCCAGAAATCAATCAGTAGAGCCTGGATTTCCCAGCTTGCAAAAACAGCCAAAATTGCCGGTTATACCTTCTAAAACTGCAAGTTCAGCAGAACCAGTGGCTCCCGAAAATACCCCTTAAAACAGGGTATCATTGAATAACCGCCGTTGCAAGATTCGCGACTTCCTTTAGTTAGTAAGGTGGCAATACGCACTTTGATTACAGCTAGTTAATAAGGTGCACCTTTCGCGATCGGCATTAAAGCTATTGTCCAAATCCTATTAACAAAAAAGTCTTTTACTCAAAACAAGGAAAACCAATGACGCAAACATTATCGAAACCGGACGAAACCAAAACCCAGTATAGTGTAACTTGGGAAAAATTGCCAGATGACTTTAAATTACCAGACGATCCTGTGGAAAACATCGACCAACCACTTTTAGCCGCCGCCCTGCGAGAAGCCTTGGATCTGGCAGGATTTATCCTAGCTTCAATGCTAATAGCTTCCAATTTTGGACTGTGTGCCAAAGTTAACGACAAAATAGTAGTAAAAGCACCAGATTGGGTGTACGTTCCCTCGGTATTGCCAGCAGAACCAGGAGAATTTCGCCGTAGTTATACGCCCAATGCTGAGGGAGAATTACCTACTGTAGTGATGGAATTTTTATCGGATGCAGACGGTAGTGAATATTCAAATAAACCGACATATCCTTACGGCAAGTGGCGGTTTTATGAGCGAATTTTGCAAGTACCGATTTATTTAATTTTTGAACCAAAATCTGGAGTATTGGAAGTGTACCGACTCTCGACACCGAGAGAATATGAATTGCAAGAACCGGATGCTAATCAACGATTCTGGATAGAATCAATGGGTTTATTTCTGGGGGTTTGGGAAGGTGAAAAATCTTAGAGAAGGGGTTATTGGTTGCGCTGGTGGGATGAGAATGGCAATTTGCTGCTGTGGGGTGCGGAACGGGTGGAACAGGAACGCCAGCGCGCCGAAGAGGAACGCCAGAAAGCCGATCGACTAATGGCATACTTGAGAAGTCAGGGTATCGATCCTGATGTGATTTGAAGGTGTGGGAGGGCGATATATCTTAATAAAAAAGTTTACAATAGAGCTACAACTCATAGGAAGCACGACCATGACAGCAGTCGTTCCCACCCTCAAATCATCTGAAATTGTCTACCCCAGTGCGGATGGAAAACCCGTGGCAGAAACCTACGACCACCTTTATGCAATTTTAAGCACTTTAGAAGTCCTAAAACAATACCTCGCCGGACAGCGCGCTACTGTTTTGGCAAACCAGTTTTTATATTATGCTGAAGGTTTCCCAAAATTGCGTACTGCACCAGATGTGATGGTAATTTATGATGTCGAACCGGGAGGTAGAGATAATTATAAAATATGGTTAGAAGGGCAAGTTCCGAAAATAGTTTTTGAGATTACGTCACCGAGTACGCAGTCGGAAGATAAAGTTACGAAAAAAGACCTGTACGAAAGTTTAGAAGTTCAGGAATATTGGTTGTTTGACCCCAAAGGACAATGGATACCGGAAAAATTGCGGGGATATCGACTGTGGGAAGATAGCTATCAATTAATTACTGACAGTCGCAGTGAAGTGTTGCAACTGCGTTTAGAAGTAGAGGGCAAACTCATCGGTTTTTATCGGGAAGATAATGGAGAAAAGTTACTGCTTCCTGATGAATTAGCCTCAGCATTAGAAGCGGAACGCCAGCGCGCGGAAGCGGAACGCCAGCGCGCAGAAGCGGAACGCCAGCGTGCTGCTGAACTCGAATCTTTGCTAGCACGTTACCGAGATCAGTTTGGCGAATTGCCTGAGGGTAACAGCTAAAAAATCAGCGGGCGATCGCGCTTCACCGAATCTCGATCGCCCGCGTGTTATTGTTACCTAAATGTCCTTGACAAATCTATGGTGTTGTGTGCTGGGCTAGAATTGGTCTCAAATTTTAAATGGCGGAGGGCGATCGTTTTGCGATCGAACTTGGGCATTCTAGAGATAGGTGCTTTGCGAGTGCCTGGAAAACAGCGATGCCAAGAGTTAACAATGGAAAGTACACAGAAAAAATCTAGTGATAGTCGGGTTCATCGGAGCGATCGAATTAAGCAGATTTTTGCGTTTGTATCGATGGTGTCGTTTGGTGGTTCTGCGATTTTTGGTATTGTGAGTCTGTTCAGCAGCGGTTTGAGCAGCGAGCACCAGCAAAAGCAGACGCCTGTGGCTGTTTCCCAGGAATCTTTGCTGGCGGCGCAAGAACGGGGCTATCAGACGGTTTTACAGCGGGAACCGCAGAATCAGACGGCTCTGGAGGGATTGGCAAATGTGCGGTTGCAGATGAATAATAAGGTGGGCGCGATCGAGCCTTTGGAGAAGTTGGTGAAGCTAAATCCTAACAGAGCTGATTATAAGGTATTGTTGGGGCAAGCGAAGGGGAAGTAGTAGGAGATAGGTCAATTTTTTTAGTAAGATCGATTGAAAATCCTTAAATTAAATGCAGATTCCTAATTAAAATACCCGACTTAGTTTCACAAAAGGATTGAATATGGGCATAGTACGCATGGGGCCACCAATAGAAATCATCTCCCAACTAAAAGCAGCTTACGGGATTAATAATTTTATTGAAACAGGAACCTATCAAGGTCATACAGCATACTGGGCAAGCCAAGTATTTGAACAAGTTTTTACAATTGAGTATTCTCAAGACATTTATCAAAAAGTTACCGAAACATACGGTCATATAAAAAACATAGAGTTTTTGTACGGTGATACCAGAAACCTTCTCGATCGTACAGTATCACAACTTCAAAGCCCAAGTTTATTCTGGCTTGACGCTCATTGGAGCGGAGGGCAAACCTATGGAGAAATCGATGAGTGTCCCTTACTCGCAGAAATCGAAATAATCAACAGCTCCGACTGCGAACACTTTATTTTTATTGATGATGCCCGCTTGTTTTTATCTCCTCCACCGCCGCCCCATTCACCTCAACACTGGCCGGATATTAGCGCAGTATTAAATTTATTGAATTCAGGAAAAAACAGCAGGCATCTTGTAATTATTGATGATGTTATTATTGCTGTTCCGGCGCAGGCCAAAAAACTAATTGTTCAGTCTTGCCAAAATTTAAACACAAGTTTAGGCAATACAGGCAGCGGGAAACAGGAACAAAATCATCAAAGCACTGGGGTGTCTGCTAATAATATTAATAACGGAGAGTCGCTCAATAACTATGAATTAAAAATTATAGAAAATTTTATTGCTTCCGGTAACGTGGTTTTCGATATTGGCGCCAACATAGGTAGCTGGACAAATCAAGTATTAAACATATGCCCCGACGTTAAAATCCATTTGTTTGAGCCCGCACCGCCGATATATCAAACACTTCTACAAAACCTGGCTGAACCGATTAAAACAGGTCAACTCGTATTAAACAACTTGGCAATAGCACACCAGCAGGAAATCAGAGAATTTTATTACTATGATAAATTTTCAGGATGGAGTACATTTCACCGCCGATTTGAAATCGAAAAACAATATAAGATTCAGTCGCCTAAGCCATTTGAAATTTTAACAGCTACCCTTGATGATTATGTCCAAACAAGAGGTATAAAGCGAATTAATTTTTTAAAAATTGATACAGAAGGCGGCGAACTAGAAGTTCTTCGCGGAGCAAGTAACCTCTTAAAAAAAGGCAAAGTAGATTATATTCAGTTTGAGTATGGCGGAACATTTGTTGATGCTAACATCACATTAAAACAAGTCTTCGAGCATTTACAAAAATTTCGTTATACAATATTTAAAATACTACCCAATGCTTTACAAGCCTTACCCGAGTTTTTACCAGAATATGAGAATTACGAGTATAGCAATTTTTTAGCGGTGAACGAGAGGTTCACAGCTTTGATTTTTAGTGAAGCACCAAATTTGCTCGATTTGCAGCAGCTTTGCGGAAAACATTCTGTTGCACCGCGCGGCATTATTCACATTGGGGCACACGAAGGCAAGGAAATTGCAAGATACCGAGAAATGGGAGTGCAAAGGGTACTGTTTGTTGAAGCCAACCCTGCTGTGTTTGAACGTTTGAAAACGAATATAGCGGGTTTTACTCACGTGCTAGCGGTGAATTGTGCAGTTAGCAACATCAACGGCAAAAGCACATTGTATGTAACTTCTATGGATCAAAGCAGTTCGATATTACCATTGAAGGAGCATCAAAACTTTTATCCAGAAATCAAGGAAGTTGAGCGTGTAGTTGTGGAGTCGAGAACTCTGGATACACTTCTAGAAGAACTTCAAATTAACCCAGCCGATTTTAATATATTAAACATTGACATTCAAGGTGCAGAGTTGTTGGCTTTGCAGGGAGCAACGAATGTTCTCAGATACATAGAAGCAATAAACACGGAAGTTAATTATGAAGAACTGTATGAAGGCTGCGCTTTAATTGACGAAATCGATGATTTTCTGGAGATGTGCGGTTTCGATCGCGTAGCAACGACAGCACCGTTCCATCCATCTTGGGGCGATGCGTTTTATGTGAAAAAGCCCGCAGTCACAATGTCCACCCTGGGTAGAAACGGGCGGTTTGCCAATCAAATATTTCAGTATGCTTTCTTGACAATATACGCAAAAGAACATAACTTGAGAGTAGAGACACCAGCCTGGATTGGTCAGGCTCTCTTTGGTTGCAAAGATCAGCCAATTTCTCAGGAGTTACCTGTAGTTAGCGAAGAAACTAATAACCTTTTAGAAGCTCGCATACCAAAAGCCAAAGAAACCTTCAAAAATGTGGATTTTTGGGGTTACTTTCAGTACCATACAAAGTATTATGCAGCGCACAAGGAGTATTTTCGGTCTCTGTTCAAACCTGTGTCGGCAATAGAAACTAAAATGAAGGAAGCCTTGGATTGCTTGCGATCGCGTGGCAAAACTATCGTCGGTTTGCATTTGCGGCGGGGAGACTACGGCTACAGCGATTTCTTCATCGCACCGAGCGAATGGTACAGAGAATGGCTAAAAGGTTTGTGGGAAACTCTGGATGAACCGATACTATTTATTGCCAGCGATGAACCGGAAAAAGTTTTAAGTGATTTTGAGGAGTATAATTCCATCACGACCAAAGATTTAGGTTTGGAGTTACCGGAAGCAGAATTTTATCCAGATTTTTATTTGTTGAGCCAGTGCGATCTCACAGCAATTTCAAATAGCTCATTTTCTTTTGCAGCTTGTATGCTCAACGAAAAAGGCAAATGTTTCTTTCGTCCGCACTTGTCGGCCCAAAAACTCATTCCTTTCGATCCGTGGAATAGCGAACCAATTTTGCGGCATGTCAACGTTATCGGTTCTACTAACGAAATTAACCCCGAATTAATAACAACTGCGAAAACAATTAATCTTGACTTGATTGAAGAAACGATCCAGAAATTAAACCTCAGAGAAGTTAATTTAATCATTTTCCCCAATTGGCATCAGCCAGAAGAGTCTCTCTCTGGCGAGTTGTCAGCAGTCATCAAAGCTGTTTTGGCTCATCGCGATCGCGATCGCATCACTCTACTGATAGACAGTAGCGAGATTGATGAAGAGGATGCTAACCTTATTTTGTGCAATGTTACCATGACTTTGCTGCTGGAAGAGGATTTAGATGTTGGTGAGGTGCCGGAAATTACCTTAATCGGACAGATGAGTGAAATACAATGGGAAATTCTCTGGCCCAGTCTTTGCGCTCGCATTGTATTAGAGCAAGAAAATAAACAAATGGCACACAGAGCAGGTAACTTACCGCATTGTAAAATAGAAAACTTCGCCAATATCAAATTATAAAAACTAAGTTTAAGCGGGTGCAACTTATGAACAATAATTTTTTTCAATCGTCGTTCAACAGGATAATTCCACCTGAGATTAAAAATGATGGATTTTATCGGGCAATTCAAAGGATTGTTCAGAACGAAGATATTAAAACTGTCTTAGAAATTGGCTCGTCATCGGGAGAAGGAAGTACAGAGGCATTGGTGACAGGGATTCGGCAAAATCCGAACGACCCAACGCTATTCTGTATAGAAATTTCACAACCTCGCTTTGCTGAACTAAAAAAGAGATATGCTAATGATGATTTTGTCAAGTGCTACAACGTCTCTACTGTTTCTTTAGAAGAATTTCCCGAGGAAGAAGAAGTTATAAACTTCTACAACAACATTAATACAGGTTTAAGAGTTTACCCACTAGAACAGGTAATAGATTGGCTGCGAGATAATATAAAATATGTTGAAGAAGCCGGGGTTGAGCAGAACGGAATCAAAAAAATAAAGCAAGAAAATAACATCGATATTTTCGATCTAGTGATAATAGACGGCTCTGAATTTACGGGACGAGGGGAGCTTGACGAAATATATGGAGCCAAGTTTATTATGCTTGACGACATCGATACGTTTAAGAACTATCAGAATCATTGCAGATTACTTTCAGATTCCAACTATGTACTGGTAGAGCAAAATCTATTTTTGCGTCACGGTTATTCGGTTTTCAAGAAGACTGAAGCAATAGAAAAAAATCGCCAAGTTTCCGATATGCCCCTACATTTTTTCACAATCGTTCTCAATGGACAACCGTTTATTCGTTACCATATCCAAGTTTTAAAAGAGTTACCTTTTCAGTGGCACTGGCATATTGTTGAGGGTGTAGCAGACTTGAAGCACGATACAGCTTGGTCTTTAAGCTCAGGGGGAAAAATTGCGGACGAAATTCACAACAACGGACGCAGTAATGACGGAACTGCTGAGTACATTGACGAACTGGCAAGACAATACCCTGAAAACATTACAGTATATCGCAAACCGGAAGGTGTTTTCTGGGAAGGAAAACGCGAAATGACGAATGCGCCATTGACAAACATTAGAGAGGAATGTTTGCTGTGGCAATTGGATGTAGATGAACTGTGGACAGCCGATCAAATTTGTACGGCGCGACAGATGTTTATCAATCATCCTGAAAAAACAGCAGCTTTCTACTGGTGCTGGTATTTTGTTGGAGAAAATCTGGTTATTAGCACTCGCAATTGTTATGCTCAGAATCCTCAACAAGATTGGTTGCGTACTTGGAGATTTAAGCCGGGAGCATTTTGGGTCGCACATGAACCCCCAATATTAGCGGAACCTAATCCTGACGGTTGGCGCGATGTGGCTAAGATCAATCCTTTTTTACACAAAGAAACTGAAGAAGCCGGGCTAATTTTTCAACATTTCGCTTACGCCACAATAGAACAGTTGCGTTTTAAAGAGGAATACTACGGTTATGCTAATGCTGTTGCTAAATGGACCCAGTTGCAGCGGCAAACTAGATTCCCGGTTTGCTTGAGTCAGTATTTTCCCTGGGTTAAAGATTTAACGGCGGTCGATACTGCAAAGGCTTGTGACATCCAGCCGATCGCGCAGAAAGAAAAAGATAGCAATACCTGGAAGTTTGTACAAGTACCTCAGCAACAAAAGTCGGCCAAGCCTCACCAGCTATTTCCCAAAATAATTGTAGACGGCGTATTTTTTCAGCGCTATAAAACTGGAATTGCTCGGGTATGGAAATCTCTCTTAGAAGAATGGGTAGAAAACGGTTTTTCCGAAAACGTAGTTGTTATTGACAGAACGGGAACAATGCCGGAAATTCCCGGTATCCAGTACCGTCCTTTGCCGGCTTACAACTATGACACAGTGGATGCCGATCGCGCAATGCTACAGCAAGTTTGTGACGAACAGAGTGCAGACTTATTTATCTCGACTTACTACACAACCCCCCTATCAACTCCCTCTGCATTCATAGCGTATGACATGATTCCAGAAGTTGAAGGAGTAAATTTAAGTACACCGATGTGGCGTGAAAAGCATTTCGGGATTCGCCACGCATCTGCATACATCGCAATTTCCGAAAATACAGCCCGTGACTTAGTAAAGTTTTTTCCAAATATTGCCTCAGATTCAGTAACTGTAGCTCATTGCGGAGTTAACAGTAAATTTTCACCAGCGAGTCCAGAGGCAGTTAATCATTTTAAAAACAAGTACGGTATCTCAAAGCCATACTTTCTTTTGATCGGACCTGGAATTGGTTATAAGAATGGAACTTTGTTTTTCCAGGCTTTTGCTCAACTTGAAAGCAGACAAGGGTTTGAAATTGTCTGTACGGGGAGTGATTTGTTATTAGATACAAAGTTTAGATCCTATACGTCAGGCTGTGCGGTACATATTGTACTGCAACTGAGCGATGAAGAGTTGATAGCTGCTTATTCGGGTGCTGTTGCACTGGTTTATCCCTCGAAGTATGAAGGTTTTGGCTTACCTGTGCTGGAAGCGATGGCTTGCGGATGTCCAGTCATTACTTGTGCAAATGCGTCTATACCTGAAGTCGCAGGAAAAGCCGCATTATATGTGAACGATACTGATGTTAGCGGACTGGCGAATGCGCTTTGCGAAGTGCAAAAGCCGGATGTTCGCAAGGCCTTAATTGCTGCAGGTCTCAAACAAGCGCAAAATTTTTCGTGGTCGAAAATGGCGAAAACGGTGAGTTGGGCTTTGATAGATGCAGCATTCTTGCCTTTAAAGCTGCGGTCAATCAATTTAATCATTTTCCCAAATTGGCTAGCATCAGAACAGACGATTTGCGAAGAATTTACACAAGTTATCAGGGCGATCGCCTTTCACCCCGATCGAATGAAGATGACATTACTTGTAGATACTGGCAACATTTCTGACGACGATGCAAATCTGATTTTATCCAGTGTCGCCATGAATCTGCTGATAGAAGAAGATTTGGACGTTACTGAGTGTGCCGAAATTTCCTTGGTAGGACAACTGGAGGAAAAACAGCGGGAAGCGCTGTTGAGTCGCATCCAGGCTAGACTTGTCTTAGAGAACGAAAATAAACAGGCGATCGCAGCAGCAAAAGCACAAAACCTTCCCTGCTGCGATCTCGCTAGCTTCAGTCGCAAGCGAGCCGTCCAATCAGAAACAGGAGATTGGCAGTTCATTTTACCAGAAAGTTTATTTCTCACAATTTCTCAAAGAGAAAATAATTTTAACGAAAAACCCCCCGCCATTTTCTACTTAGAATACCTCCAAAGAAACTGTCCGACTATCGATTTAGATACCTGGTCGCGGGTAGCTTCAATTCTTGAGAATACATCTTGGGACGAACCTGTATCAGCGACGGATTTAAACAATTTTGCTGTAGTCGCCTTGATAGAAGCAGAGCAGTGCCAGGAATCATCCCTCAAAGAAATATATATTAATACAGCTTTAGAAGCCTTAAAGAGTGCAGTAGATTTATACCATCATCCACTCTGTGCAGCTCATTTTGCCCTAGTTCTTGCCCTGACTGGAGAATCCGATGAAGCAATTAAAGAAGCTTTTCATTTTTTGGTATCCATTGGTATTCAGCAGTCTGCGGGCGGCTCACTAGAAAAAATTCCTCCAGCTCTTGTTTATCGGCCGCCGACTGGTAGTAGTTTGAAGACGTACCAAGCAGAACAGCTAATTCAAATTTTACAAGCCGAAGACGCTCGCAGTCAATCGATATTATTGTTAATTGAAGCCCTAGGTCGATCGCAGATAATTTCTTACAATGAATTCGGAATGAGGCTGCTGCACCTAACGGCTCAAGTTTTACCAGATTCGGGTTCCATAAATTTAAAAATAGGAGTATACAGTCTACTAAACGATCAATCGGAAGGAGTCATGTATTTGCACCGTGCAAAACAAATTTATTCGGATTCAGCACCCGTCCTGCAAGCTCTATACATCGCCTGTAAAGATTTAGATCAGATAGAATATGCCCAGCAATGGCTAAATTTTGCTCGACAATTGGCTCAACAGCATCCCAATTCTCTAGAGTGGAGATGGACTGAGTTAGAAGTTAACAGTCCCTTCACTTATGTGCCTTTTGAAACTCAACTTTTATTAGCAGTTGAACCGAGGTTTTACGGTTGTATAACCAGCAGCGTATTGATTGCCGAAAGAGATTGGTTTGAAAAAGAAATGGAATTTTGGCGCAGTGCGATCGCACCAGGCATGACTGTTATCGATGTGGGTGCTAATGTAGGAGTTTACACCTTTAGCGCTGCTCTCCGAGTCGGTTCCCAAGGCCGCGTGCTGGCAGTAGAGCCTTTTTCTGGCTGCGTTAGCTATTTGCAAGAAACCTGTAGAATAAATCATCTAAACTGGGTGAAAGTTTGTGCCGGTGCTGCCAGCGATCGCTCTGGAACAGTTCGCTTATCTCTTTCTCCTGCCAGTGAATTAAACAAAATCGTCACTGGCGAAGCTGTCGCAGAAATGCAGTCAGACTCTTTTGAAGAAGTCACCTGCTTTACTCTAGACAGCTTGATTGAGCAGGAAAACTTGAGCCGACTAGATTTCCTCAAAATAGATGTTGAAGGGCACGAACTGTCAGTATTGACAGGCAGCGACAGAATCTTATCTGAATTTGCTCCCGTCATCATGTATGAAAATATCGCTGCGGGGAGTAAAGACAGCAATGTACCTGTTGCTGACTACCTTAGAGGGAAAGGATATCGATTATTCCGCTATCAACCTTACCTGCAGAAACTAATTCCTGTAAACTCCGCCGAGGAGTTGCACGGAAACATGAATATCATCGCTTTACCTCCCAATCAAAGTTACCTAGTAACTCAAGAATAATCTGTTTTGGAAAAAGAAGAGGATACTTTGATTATGACATTTTTTATTGAAAGCTTAAACAAAAGTGGTCATTTAGAACAAATTCACATGACAGTTTGTAATGTTGGCTGTCGTAAATTAACAAGCCAAGATGACTATGGCAGTCAGGGATGGAATATTTTTGCACCTCGGCTGACTATCTACGGTTTTGATGCAGATGCAGATGCTTGCGAAGCCGCCAATGCTGACCTTGAATCACGACAAGTCAATTGGACTGAAAAACATATTCCTCTAGCCTTAGCAAAGTCTGTAGGTGAATCTACACTTTATGTCACACAACATCCCATGTGCAGTTCGCTTTATCCACCGAATGAACCTTACTTGGAGCGTTTTTCAGGACTACCCGAACTTGTGAACTTAGATTTTTGTATAGAACTTGAAACCACCACTTTAGATGAGTTCTGCCAGCAGGAAGGAATTGATGAAATAGATTTCCTGCAAATTGATGTTCAAGGTGCCGAACTTTTGGTATTAGAGGGTGCAGTAGAAATTTTAAAACA
Organism: Microcoleus sp. AT9b-C3; assembly: GCF_036705485.1. NCBI lineage: Bacteria > Bacillati > Cyanobacteriota > Cyanophyceae > Oscillatoriales > Microcoleaceae > Microcoleus > Microcoleus sp. AT9b-C3. The sequence goes on from NZ_JAUBUR010000006.1 coordinate 125,075, forward strand.
AAGTCTTCTAGCTGTTCAAGTTGAAGTCTCGTTTTCAAATTTATACTTAAATCAACCTTTGTTTGCAGATGTAGATATCTATCTCAGGAACCAAGGTTTTACACTATTTGACTTAACAGGTGCTCGCCGTTTCCGCAGTCATTCCCCTATTGGTTCAACACTACGCGGCGGACAATTACTGTGGGGAGATGCGTTTTACTTCCGCGATTTAATTGGAGAAGACATTAATCAAAATATGGTAACACCTGACAATATTCTTAAATTGGCTTGCATTGCCGATATTATGAATTTCCCGGACTACGCTTTAGAATTATTGGAATATCTGACTTTGCAACATGGCAATAACCCCCAATATAACTTGGCCAACAATATCATTGAGGGCCTAGCTCAATTTCCCGAGCTAGTTAAGCAGGGACTAGGTTCCCTGCCTATAGTTGCCCGAATTCGGGATTATATTAGTGATTGTGATATTGACTCGTTTGAGAGTATAGCTTAATAAGGCTAACTTTGGAGATAAATTTGCCACATCTGCTCGTATGCTTTTTCCATCTCTCGCGTAAACTGCTGGGCATTCCAAAGCGGAGAAGTTTGCCTTGACTGCCGCAGTTTCCACGAAATTTGTTGCCGCAAAGCAGCATCTTTTCCTAAGCGAATTCCCCATTCGACATATTCTTCATCAGTCCAAGAAATTCCCTCTGTTACCCCTGCATTCATCATCATAGTATAGCTGTTGCGCGCTGCAAATTGCTGCCCGACTCGCGTCACCAAGGGAATGCACATCCAAAGAGTCTCTAGAGTGGTTGTGGCTCCATTGTAAGGATAAGTATCCAGAACTACATCCGCAATACCTAAGTTAGCTCGGTGAACTTCCTCTGAAGTAACGGTTGCCAAAAATCGCAAGCGATCGCTCTCCAAACCCTCTTCTTCCGCTAGCTGGTTAAACAACTGTTTAATTGATTTTTCGTCTGCCCCCCCCTTAATTAAAAAATAACTATTTGGTACTTCCTTCAAAATCTTCAACTGTAGTCGCGCTGTGTCCTGATGGCGCTTGTAACCGCTCTGACTGCTGAGATACACAATAGCATCGTTAGGAATCTTCAACTGATCGCGGCGTAATGTTGGCACTGCCACTTCAAAACCATCGACAGCTATGTAAGTCTGGGGCAAGCGCCAGATTTTTTCACTGTAATAATCCTGTGCTGATTCCGGCAGCACGTATGGATCGGCAATATAATAGTCAATTGCAGGCACTCCTGAAGCATCCCAACCCAACCAAGTGACTTGAACGGGCGCGGGTTTCATCGCCATCACTTCACAGTTAATGTCTAGAGTAATGCTGTCGAGATCGATCAGAATATCAATCTCATCTTTATCGATTTGATCGGCAACGTTGGTACTGACAATCCCGCACCGATAGGCTTTATCAACGTGATTGACATACCATTCTTGTAAAAAGTGATCGGTATTAACATAATTGAGAAAATAAGCATGAATTTGAAAGCGATCGCGATCGTGGTGCTGAAACAGCCATCGGGCTAGCCAGCCCACAGAATGCCTTCTCAGGCAGTGAGACAAATAGCCAATCTTCAGTGGCTTAGCAGAAATCCCCCGGCTTTTTCGAGCTAACTGTCGCTGTCGGTACCCCTCTATCTGCTCCTTGCTGTTGTTTTGAACGTTGAGTTGGCATAGCTGAGCCAATTGGTTGCTAATGTTTCTAGCATTTCTTGGCTCGTCCTGAAAGTATGGGTAAAAAAAGCTAGTAACAAATAAGTCGTCAACAGTCGATAAGTTAAGCGATGTCGGCTGCTCTGCTATCAGCAACTCCTGATCTGACTTGAGCCGCTTGAGTATCGCACAAGCTTCTTCCCAGTATCCGCCTGCACTCATCAACCCCCGCAAAATCAGGTGATTCGCATAAACTTTAGCGGGTAACTCTTGTATTAATGAATAGAAAAGCTTAGCTTTCTTTATCCCCTCATCGTATTCACCCGCATTCTGATAAAAACAAGCCAAGTGGCGAACCATCTCTGGATGCTCTGAATCTAAACGCAAAACCAGTTCACCCAAGCGTATTGCTACTCTAGTTATTTTTAATATATAGCCTAGCTCGCAAGCAGTTTCTAATAGAATTCTGATATAAACTTGAGGTTCGCGGACGTGACCGAGACAAGCTTCTGCAAACTCCAGCGTTGACGGATGCGAGGGTTCGCGAGCCAAAACACTTTGCAATACTTGCATCAATAGAGCTGCCTCAACCTCAATTGCAGGCTCTACCTGTAGCAACTCGATTAAGCCAACAGAAGTCAGTTCCTCTCCTGTAAAAGTTTCAAGCCGGATGAAAAGCTCAATCAAACGCAACAAGTTGTTAACATCCGCCGGATTAATTTCCCTGATATGATGCCGAATTGCCCAAGCAACAGAGTAGTCTGACAAAACCTCCCGGCGCTCTGCTTCCATTTGCAGCACATCTAACAGTTGAGCAGTCCATTCCTCAACTTGTTCCGGTTCCCCCTCGGCCATGCCCAGCAGCCAAGTCGTTTGGGCTTCCATCTCTTGCCCCTGCAACAGCAACATCAACCCCAAGTACCAGTAGTGGGACTTAGTTTCCGGCTCCGCTGCAATTGCCTGCTCGTAGAGGTTTGCAGCCTGAGTGCAATCTCCTTGGATTAGATATTGACGGGCTTGTTGCTGCCAATCAGCTAGAACAGTCGATGAAATGTTTTCTAAAGAGATTGTCATAGTAATAGTTATTGAAGCTTTCCAGTTTTTATAAACCTCCTGAATAGCAATGGGTAGTGTAAACAACACTACCCACTTTCTTAAAAGATTCAGGTTAGGCTTGCAGGAACAATCCCTGCTTTGATGGCTTTCCTACTTCGACACTACGGTATAGTTAGTGTTGTCGCAAGCTAAGGTAGCAGCAGTAGCCGGCGTATTTGTCAATGTCGGTCCCGGAGCAGCTACACCAGCCCCAGTACTTTCGCACAATACTGCTGTGCTGCTTTTGTCAGATGCGCCTGCCGCTTGAATTAGGGCTACCCCTCCTATATACGATTTGAGCGCTGTGCTTAGACCTAACGCGACATTTCCAACCTGGGTAGTGGTTGAGTCAATAGTCGCTCCTGTTCCTATAACAGTGTATTTATAGTTCTCCGTCTGAGTTCTAATGCCCAGCCCCAGAACCTCCACGTTTGAGCCAAATTTACCTTGCTCGGCGAATGACGCTTGCTGGGCACGGTTCATAGAACCAGCGTACTGCTTAGCTTCTGATTGCTTGGCTTTGTTAGCTTGGTTCAGGAAGGAGGGCAAAGCAATAGCAGAGAGAATACCGATAATGATGATAACGACCAGCAGTTCAATCAGGGTAAAACCCTTATCCTGTCTTTTTTGATTGAGGTGTTGCAGGAATCTGGCTTTAAATTCAGTTTTCATTGGTTGTTTCTCCTAGAGGGGTGGGATGCTTGATTTCTAACTCTTGTATGTAACTTACCCAGTTACCAGCCCTTTAATATCACCCCAAACTATTTTTTTTTTCAACTCCTGGCTTTAATGCTCCAAAAGCACATACAGAAAGACTTCTAGGCTCATCAAGAGTTCCTTGATTTCATTGAAGGCTCTCTCCTGATTCACAGGTTCCAGGGTTACAAGGTCTAGGGGTCTGAGGTTGAGCCAGCGCTCCGCTAACGATCTCACAGGCTGCACGCCTTCCCACAGAGGCAGCAAGCAAGCTGCCACACTGCTCTCTATTAAAATCGGCACTAAGGTTGGCGAAGTGACATAACGGCTAATCTCGAAGGAACTCTGGTTAGTGATAGATTTAAGCAAATCTTCTTTTAACTGGGGAGTTCTGAGCTGAGGATGCAGATGCACCTTTGCCTGCTGCCAGTCAGTCACAGTCCATTCTGAAACTGGTACAAACGACTGAGCTTGGTTGGGAATACCGCACCAAAAGTCTATCAAACGATGAACTGGATGTAAAAGTTCAAACAGGTGCAGCCGTTGTTCCACAGGAATGTCTGGCAAGCTCATTGCCAGAAACGCAGGTATGTTATTTGGCTCCTTGAACAAATCCGTCAAGTCCCACAACCGCCAACTCACCATGCTAATAAATTCTAAATCAGCAGCTCTTAATGCTGAAAACACTTCAGGTACAGTATAGCCTTTATCTCCCAGCAGCAAATAGTTAGCCAGCATCCATTCTTCGTTTTTTTCGGCTGGAGAACTCCATGTTCTTGACTTAATAGCCACGTCATCTTTTAGGTCCTGTATAATTTCTTTGGCTAGCTCTATCTCCATCTCCCTAGGATTATCATCCATCAATCCCATGATTTTGAATACTTTTTGAACTGCAAAGTAAGAACTTCGCTGGAGGGAGCTGTGGAGGTTGGTGCGAATAATTCCATCCGGTTTCAAAACTGATTTCATGGCTTGCAATCCGACAACTGCGTCTGGCAAGAGATAAAGCACCTCGTCATTGTTGATATAATCAAACTGCTGGTTTAAGCTAGGCAGTTCTTCAATTGACAGAGCATGAAACTCCATATTCTCAAAGCCGTGATATTGCAAGCGCTGTCGGGCTAGCTTAACAGACTCTTCGGATAAATCGATGCCAACAATTTTGGCTCCCGGATTTGCCTCTGCCAAAATTAACGATTTGTACCCGCTGCCGCAGCCGGCATCTAAAATAACTTTTCCTTTGGTTTCTATGACTTTCTGATTTCTTATATAGTAAGCTGTTACCAAATTATGGAGATACAGAATCTGATAGTTATTCTTAGGAGATGTCTCTAGGGGAATTCTAGGATAAGGGGCATTGTCAAATTGTTGACGAATTTTCTCTATTAACTCTGATTCTTGGGTATCCATCCTGAATCGCTCCTGATGTTGCTAAATTGTGCTGTGGTACTCCCTATTCTAAGATGTAAAGGTATCTCATCAGCGCCTCGCCTAGGAAAAGCGATCGCCCCCACCTCACGCCCAAACTGCAAGCCCACCCGCAACACATACTTGCAATAATAGTGTGAAAACCGATCGCCCAACCAACTACCACGTCCATGAACACCAACATCAGCCCCATCCTCAAAGTATTCACCCTTTCCGCCGCCCTTTCCCTGGCCATCAAGTACGCAGGGCCCAGCTTATCCATACCCTCTACGGACCTCAACGCCCTAATCGCCGTCTTTACCCCCAGTATCATCCTCGCTGCCATCCTCGGCTGGCGATCGCGCCAACAGCAGCAGTAGAGACACAATCAAAAAGTGCGATCGCTACTTGGTCTAAAGACTGTGTTTTTGCCAAAATATTAATTCCCCGTACAGCTTATCAAAACCCAAGTTGAGCCATTCACCATGATTCAAATCATACCTGAATTAGTAACATTCGATGAATTCATTGACTGGTATCCTGAAAACTCAGAACACCGCTACGAACTGCACAATGGAGAAATTATTGAAATACCAAAAGCAACAGATAAACATTCTAAAATGGCCGGTTTTACCGCACTGCAAGTCGGAATAGAGATTGAGCGTCTCAATTTGCCCTACTTCATCCCCAAAGAATGTGTCATCAAACCCATCAGCGAGGAATCTGGGTATGAGCCAGATATCATTGTACTTAACGAACAAACCATTGGCAACGAGCCGCGATGGGAGAAATCATCAATCACCATGGGTTCATCAGTCCCCCTAATCGTCGAGGTAACTAGCACTATTGGGGTGATGATTATGCCCTAAAGCTTGAGGCCTATGAGTCAATGCGTATTCAGGAATATTGGATTATAGACTATCTAGGATTGGGCGGCAGACGATTTATTGGCAACCCCAAACAACCCACTTTTTCGATTTACCAACTAATTGACGGGAAATACCAAGTCAAACTGTTCAGAGGCGGCGAGGGTATTGAGTCCCGAACTTTCCCAGAATTGAAGCTGACAGCGCAGCAGGTGTTCGCAAAAGAGAAGTGATGAGGCTGCTTATGCTGAAGTCTGAGTAGGGGTATGTGATTAAAGATGCGATCGCGCCCATCTGCTGTATCTTGTATAGAGGCGATTCATCGCTTCTGGGCTGCTGAACAATTAACAAGCAGCCATTCCCAATACCGTATTCCTCAATCTAAAATCTAAAATCTAAAATCTAAAATCTAATGAAGCTAGGACAGTGGATGGGCTTATTAGCCCTCATCGCATCTTGTTACATCCTGTGGCAAATCAGGCAGGCCTTACTGCTGCTGTTTGCCGCCGTCGTCTTAGCCACAGCCTTAAACAGACTAGCACGCTACTTGCAAAAATTCGGGCTCAAAAGATCGATCGCTGTACTCTTATCAGTTAGCTTCCTAATCCTCGTATTCGTAGGCTTATTCCTGATAATTGTACCGCCCTTTACCCAACAGTTTCAACAACTTACCCAAAGAGCTCCTCAAGGAATAGAAAGATTAAATCAGTGGATAGATCAATTTGAGGGTCGCTTTTCAGGACAATTTGGCCAGCGGCTACCAAATCTTGATGTTAACGACATCATGCAACAACTGCAACCTTTATTCAACCAACTCGTCGGCGGTGCAGGAGCCTTTGTCGGCAACACATTAGGCGTTATCCTCAGCTTTTTGCTCGTCATAGTTTTGACCTTGATGACATTAGCCGAACCTCTATCTTACCGCAAAGCATTCATCCAACTATTTCCCTCTTTCTATCGGCGACGAGTCGATGGCATCTTAGATGAATGCGAAATAGCTCTCGGTCGATGGGTAATCGGCGCTTTAATTAGCATGAGTGTCATCACTTTTCTGAGTTTAATTGGTTTGTCAGTATTGCAGGTTCCCCTAGCTCTAGCTCACGCTGTTTTAGCGGGCTTGCTGAATCTAATACCCAATATCGGGCCTGGTTTGAGCGTCATTCCCCCAATGACGATCGCACTTTTAGACTCTCCGTTAAAATCAGGTTTTGTACTGATACTTTACTTTCTAATTCAACAATTTGAAAGTAACCTCCTCACCCCCTACGTCATGGCACAACAAGTATCACTGCTGCCCGCAGTAACATTAATAGCTCAAGTATTTTTTGCCACCTTCTTTGGATTTTTAGGCTTATTGCTAGCCCTACCCCTCACCGTTGTAGCTCAAGTTTGGATTAGGGAAGCCCTCATTAAAGATATTCTAAACCAGTGGAGTGCCAGTCCTAAAACCTTAGCAGCAATCGATTCTGCTATGAATGAAAAACATGAATCTATAGGAGTCACCGAAACCCTGCAAGAAAAATATTTACCAGAACAGAAACCCAACATCCCGGATCATGCTGAAAATGAGGCTCATGACAATCAATAGTTAAGGTTCATAATGACTTCACTCCTGATTAATTCCCAGTTCTAGGACAGAAGTATTCACTACAAACGTAGAAAATTTGTGGTACGAACACCCTCAACTAACTATCTTCAAGCCTCGCATTTTCTACCGTATCTCTGTCGGCGCTAAAAATCTGTTTAACACTCAAATTCAACTGCCCAAATGTGGGTGACACAACCCTATCACTACCCCGAAACTGACTGACTGGATACTCACCGTCAATCAACTGGTAAACAGAAAAAGTAGGTTGTTTAGGATTGCCAATATAGCGTCGCCCGCCAAGTCCAAAATAGTCCGCAATCCAGTATTCAGAAATGCCCAAAGCTTCGTAGTCAACCAATTTGTAGCCCTAATCATCCCGCCAATTGGTACTGACAACTTCGACAATTAGCCGGACAGAACTCCCCATTTTAATGATAGATTCCTTTTTCCATCTCGGTTCGCTGTCCGTCCCTTGCCTGTCCAAAACGATCGCATCCGGTTCGTAACCAGATAACTCATTATCAGCTTTGACAACGCATTCTTTGGGAACGAAGTAAGGAAGTCCTAGTCGTCGGATTTCAAAGTTGAGTTCAGCGACAAGGAAGCCCGCTACTTCTGAATGTTTTCCGGTGGCTTTAGGCGTTTCAATAAGAGTTCCATTGTGCAGTTCGTAACGGTTTTCAGAATTTTCAGGATACCAGTCAATAAATTCATCGAAAGTGACTGGTTTTAATATCGATTGAGTCCTGGCGATCGCTCTTTATTTTATTTATAATATAATCCTGATATCTGTTATAGCATTTTGCGGTCTTATCAAACGGAGGTCGATCGCCAAAACAGCATTCGCTCGATCGACATTCCATCAATCCAAAGTCAATCCAAAATCAATCAATTCAAAATCTAAAATCTAAAATCCAAAATCTAAAATATATGAGATCGATCGACGAAATCAACGATAAAATCAGCCAAGGCAAAGCCACCGTCTGGACAATCGAAGAACTCAAAACTAGAGTTCAAGAAACCAGCATTACCCAAGCAGCCAAAGAAGTCGATGTGATTACCACCGGCACTTTCGAGCCGATGGAATCCTCCGGTGCAATCATCAACCTCGGCCATACCGACCCGCCGATCAAAATCCGCCAGTGCTGGCTAGACGGCGTTTTAGCCTACTCAGGCTTCGGGGCAGTAGACCTGTACCTGGGAGCCACCCAAGTAGCCGAAGACGGCGAAGAATCCCGCGAACGGGGCGGCGGACACGTCATCGAAGACTTAATAGCAGGCAAACCCGTGCAGTTGCGCGCCCTCGGACAAGTAACAGACTGCTACCCCCGCGCCTCCTTTGAAAGCACGATTACCCGCGATACCATCAACCAGTTTTATTTATTCAATCCCCGTAACGCATATCAAAACTTTATTGTTGGCGTCAATGGGGGCGATCGCCCGCTGTTCACCTACCTCGGCCCCCTGCAACCAAACCTCGGCAACGCCGTCTACTCCAACCTTGGAGCCATGTCTCCCCTGCTAAACGACCCCGACCTCGAAATCATCGGCATCGGCACCCGCATCTTCCTAGGAGGCGCTCAGGGCTACATCACCTGGGAAGGAACCCAGCACTTCCCGCTGCAAAAACGCCAGCCCAACCGCACCCCCATCGGCCCGGCCGCCACCCTCGCACTCATCGGCGACGCCAAACAGATGAACTCGAAATGGGTGCGCGGGTGCTACTTCAAAAACTACGGCCCATCCCTGATGCTGGGAGTCGGCATCCCGTTTCCCGTCTTAAACGAAACAGTCGTCGCCCACTGTGCAGTATCCGACAAAAAAATAGTAGCGCCGGTGGTAGATTTCTCTATCCCCCGGCGCGTTCGTCCCACCTTCGGTTTAGTCAGCTATGCTCAATTAAAGACTGGCCGCATCCTGATAGAGGGCAAACCAGTACGGGCCGCCCCCCTTGCGAGTATGTTTCTCTCCCGGCAAGTAGCATTGGAATTGAAGCAGCAAATTGAAGCGGGTCAATTTACCCTCACGGCCCCAGTTGCTCCCCTACCCACCGACAGAGTATTTCTCCCGCAAGATTTGTGGGGGGCCCAAGTGAGGCTGGAATAGACAGTCGCTAGACTAAACTCACGAATTGTCATTGATGCGTCCAGGAATGACATCGAGCGGGCCCTCGTCCCCGCTGGCGAGCCACTTCAGAGAAAGCGAAATCAAAGCGATCGAAATTAGATCGCTTCTGACCCAATTTTCCCGCTTATTCTACATTCTGAGAAACTGGCCGACAGCCAGACAATATTGAGTGCAAATTGACGACGTTTCCGATGACTGCGATCGCAGGTGCTGCAAATCCAACCGCCTCAACTTGCTCTACAATGGTACCCAAAGTTCCGACCAATTCTTCTTGTTCCGGCCGCGTTCCCCAGCGCACTAACGCTATGGGCGTTTCTGCACTCAATCCTGCATCTGTTAACTGGCCGATAATGTAAGGCAAATTGTGGATTCCCATGTATACTACAATGGTTTCGGAGCCGCGGGCGATCGCCTGCCAATTTACCTCCGGTCGATATTTTCCCGCTGATTCGTGACCGGTGACAAAGGTGACAGAGGAACTGTACGATCGATGTGTTAAAGGAATTCCCGCATAAGCAGGGGCCGCAATTCCAGAAGTGACACCGGGGACGACTTCTACTGACACTCCTGCTTTTACCAACTCTTCCATTTCTTCGCCGCCGCGACCGAAGATAAACGGATCGCCGCCTTTGAGACGAACTACGATCGCATTATCTCCAGCTTTTTCTATCATTAACTGAGTTGTTTCATCTTGCATTAACGAGTGGCGGCCTTTGCGTTTTCCGGCATCAATTCGTTCTGCTTGGGGGTTGATTGCTGCCAAAATTTGAGGGCTGACTAAAGCGTCATAAATCACCACATCCGCACACTCTAACAAAGCTTTTCCCTTCAAAGTCATCAAACCCGGATCTCCGGGGCCCGCACCTACTAAATACACTTTTCCTAAAGACATTTTTCTTTCTTCCTTTACCTCTTCTGTGCCTCTACGGTTCATTTTTGAATTAAATTCTCAATTAAGTCTGCTAATTGTACACTTGGGCCTAGAGGATTTGCGAGATGAAGTTCCGCCGCAGGAAATTGCTGCTTTAGCTGTGCGACATTTTTGGCGATCGCATCTGTAATTCCTCCATTAAATAAGAAGTATGGCACAATTCCAATTTGCTGCTGTCCACCACGAACCAAACTGTCAATTTGCTCTGACAAACTCGGCTTTACCGACCAATAAGCTGTCTGTGCACCGAGTTTGCTGGCAATTTGCTCAACAATCGAGTTACCTCCGGGGCGACGGCTGCCGTGAGATAATAAAATCCATTTTGGCAATAGCAGATTGGGGAGAAAATTCACCTCTTGCATCTGACTTTTTACCAATTTTGTTAAGCCTGCTTCCTGGGAACCTAAATGCGGGCGCAATTCAATTTTTAACTTATCACCAAAAGTTTTTTGGGCAATTTCCACCTCGGCCGGTATGTCTTCAGCGACGTGAACTCCCGGCAATAAAAATACAGGCAGGATTTGCAATTGTGTCAGTCCCAGCGACAGGGTACGTTCGCCAAAACTGCAAATTTGTTCGTGTAGCGGTGCGGGCCCGAGTTCTAAAGTGGCGGTTGCTACTGCGGGGAAGGAGTCAGCCAAATTTTGAGACAGCAGTTGACCTAGGTTTTCCAAAGCTAGTTGGGGTCTGGGGTCGCGGCTGCCGTGAGAGACTAATAAATAGGTGGATGAGCGCAATTTCAATATGGATTTGATGTTAATGTTCGATCGGGATTTCAAATAATTGTAACATTCTAGGGCGCGTGACTTGAAAAATACTCAACCCTCAACCCGAAGCTTCGGAGTCGCGCACCTCTAACAACTAAAGCAAAGTACCCGGCTTGAAAATTACTCAACACACGGCTTAAATCTTCTAAGCCGCCCACCTTACAAAAGAAGGTGCGCGACTTAAAAATTACTTAATAATGGGCTTAAATCTTCTAAGCCACACACTCTAAACAACTCTCAAATTAACCTTTGGGAGCGGGGTCTGCAATGTATTTGAAAGTAGGTTCCGAGTTCCAAGGGCCGCGTTCGTCCTTGCCATTTGTGGACAAGTTAAAGTAGAGATCCACAGTGGAATCTGGCGGAATATTGCCGAACATCGGATCGGTGAGTTTACCCAAGGATTCCAAAGCTTTCATGAACATTTGAGTGTGAGAAATTTCGCGAGTCAGCAGAAACTGCAACGTCTTTTTCGTTCCCATATCCGGTGCTAGTTTAATCAACTCTTCGTAGGTTTGGCGAGCTCCTGCTTCCGCACCGATATTAGCGCGCAAATCGCGCACCACATCGCCACCTTCGTTGACATAAGCACCAGTCCAAGCTTGACCTTGGCTGTCCAACAAGTGCGGGCCTACGCCGCGCACGGCAAACAAAGTGCTTTTATAAGCTTCTGTTTGGTCAACATTTTTGGTGTGCATTTCGATGAGTTTGCCCACCATTTCTAAGTGGCTGAATTCTTCGATCGCAATATCTTGAAGCATATCCTTAATCCCTGCATCTTCACAGTGAAAGGACTGCACCCAGTATTGCAAAGCTGCTGTCAGTTCTCCGGTTGCTCCGCCAAACTGTTCTAGCAGCAATTGGGCAAAACGGGGGTTGGCTTCGTCTACTCTGACTGCTGCCATTAATTCTTTTTTGTGAAAAAACATGGATCGGTACCTCTTTTTAGTTCTGTTGTTAAAGTCTGAAGGATTGCAGACTTTATCTGTGTTCGCCTTCAGAATCCATTGTGCGACAAGCGATCGCACCGAGCCTCGGTCGATGGATACATCTAGCTCGACAAATTTCTCTGCTTTCAGGTAGAGTTTAAATATGAAATTTTACTTAGTGAGTCGGTAGACCAAATTACAATTTAGGAGCAGGATTATTGTCGCACTCGGTTAATTTGGCAGACAGGGCATCGAGATGCCGCAGCCACTGAATGCCGCCAACCCAACTGCGAGATGGGAGGTGTCCGATTGGTGCTTGCTGACTAAATTTAATCTGCCCTAAAGTAGTAGCAGAATTGTAGGTTTGCCAGTTAACCCGATCGCAAAATCTGATATAGTCTCCCTTAACGCTTTCATAAATCTGCTTTTGGACGCTGAAGCCAAACCGACCTTGACTGTAGCGCAACCAAAGGCGATCGAGTGTTTGCAAATCTTCGCAGGGTAGCTGGTAAATTTGGCTAATTTCTAGCTGAGTTCCCGGTGGCTGGGAAAGAGATTGACACATCAAGCCCCAAGTTTCGCGATCGGCTTCTTTCCATTTTTGGTTAGACAAAAAATTTCGCAGTTTGGTATAATCAACTCCCCGTGACGAAATCATAGTCTGATCGAGATTTGAAGTAACAGATAAGGAAAAATCTTCTGCACAATCGGCGACGGCATTGGTCGGTAAAATGGGAGAATCAGAAGTTTGTAGGACGCTGAGATCGGTTGAGTTGTTGCTATTACTGAGAGCAGGAGCGATCGGCGTTTTGGGCGAAAGCAAATTTTGATGACGAATATCTAAAGCTGCTTGGATATCTTGCAAAACTTCCGTAGCAAAACTGTACCGCTGAGTGAGACGAGTTTGCAGCAATTTATCTAAAATTTCACCTAACTCCTCGCTAATACTCGTGGCTTTGGGGAGAAACTCGCGCCACCACCAGCGCTCGTGGTTGCAGTCGTACATATCCAAGGGAGGAACTTGCGTCATTAGGCGAATGCAAGTAACACCTAAACTGTAAAGGTCGCTAGCAGGAAATACTTTGCCACGCATTTGTTCGGGAGCTACATAATCTTGACTGCCGATGAGCGTTGCTGAACGGAGTATCGCTGAATCAGTCAGCAGTTTGGCAATGCCGAAATCGATCAATACGAGTTTGTTGTCCGACTGGCGGCGGATAATATTTTCGGGTTTGATGTCCCGGTGAATGACGCGCTTCTCATGGATAAATTGCAGCACCGGCAATAAGTCTTGCAGCAGTTGCCAAATTTGATTTTCATCGTAGACACTCTTGTCTAATTCTTGTTTAAGAGTCGGCCCCTCTATAAACTCTTGAACTAAATAAATATGACCTTCTTGTTCAAAGCAGGCTAATAATGTGGGGATTTGCGGGTGTTTTCCGAGTTCGTCTAAACGGACGGCTTCTTGGCGAAATAATTCAACGGCTTTGTTGAAAATTTCGGGGTCACGGTCGTAAAAATAAAATTGCTTGACTGCACAGCGGGGTACAGATGGGATGTCTTCATCAATTGCTAGGAAAGTTTTACCAAATCCGCCTCTACCTAAAAGTTCAATCGGGCGATATCGCTGTCTCAGCAACAGGTTAAAACCGCAGTTTAAGCAAAATTTAGCGGTGTGGGAGTTTTGAGGATTTTGACATTCTGGGTTGACACAGTAGCTCATATCGATTTTAGATTTTAGATTTTAGATTTTAGATTGCACAGAAGACTTTTTTTAAACGAACCGCGAAGACGCGAAGCTGCGCGAAGGAAGAGGGATGGTTGATAACTCATGCGGTGTGGGATAAGCTGTCCCGCTTCTTGCATTGGATTTTTCGGGCGGGCGGGACACCCCACAAGCATTTCATCTGAGATTTTGCACCATTCTCAATAAGGCTTTTAGGGGCTGGATGCCCAACCCCTACTCCCCACAAGAAATTCATTCTTTGTGGAACAGGCCGGAGAGCCTGTTCTTGAAAATGGTGCCAGAGGTGAGTTTTATCAAACAGGACTGTAAAATGTAGATGCGCCTGAGCTGATAAGGCTATTTTAATGCGCTGGATCGAATCGGGACGCTGCCCGATCGGCCTAACCCAGGCTACATTACCGAAAGCATCCAGGATACAAGCCCCCAGATTCATCCGTCCATAAATAAAAAACCTGTATCCGATAAAAGAGCCCCCGAATTTATCCGTGGGGTCAATTCTAAAATCTAAAATCTAAAATCTAAAATCTAAAATCGATTGACTGCTGGGAGCGAGATTATTGCCGATCGCACAGGCCGATCGCACAGAGCGAAAATTGTGCTAAACTCTTACTGTGCTTGGAATTTGAGGCACAATCGATCTGTCCGGTTCAGGGACGCTCAGAAATATTTCAAAATATTTTTGCCTTACCCCTAGACTTGTGCTGAGATCTGATGCTATAGTTAAAACTGATACGGCGAGCGTAGCCAAGTGGTTAAGGCAGTGGTTTGTGGTACCACCATTCGTGGGTTCAAGTCCCATCGTTCGCCCTTTTGATTCTCAACTGTTTAATTCGATCGCCCGTCACCTGTACGGTAATTTGTGATTGGTCGTAGGGTGTGCAATGCACACCTTAATTTTTTTTGGGATGTCGCGGTTCTGTCGTCACAAGTTCCAATGTGCTAATCTTAAATCCAATCTAAAATCTAAAATCTAAAATCAAAATATGCCATCTTTAGTAACAGAAGATTGGGGATATAAATTTAGTGGCGATCGCACAATTAATAAGTTTATTCGGGATGTAGAAGGGGAAGCAGCTTTAGGGAAATATTGCGATTGGGAATGCAAAGAACGTGCGGAAATTCTGATGTCGGAGATAGCCGGGAAATCCCACAATCTGTTCTACGTGCGCCGCCAAAAGGTAAATGAGAGATATTCCGAAGAAGAAATCTGGGAATTGTTGCTTGCTACGGATGGAGATGATTTTGAATTACCTCAATTGTTGCAAAAAGCCGATCGCACTTTGCGGTTGTTAGCAACTGTACGCTGTGAAGACGGAATTGGCGGGTTAAAACTGCTGGATGCTGGTTTGGTGGCGGTTCCCAGAGGGAGGAAAGATGGGTATGCTTTGCCGGTGCAGTTGCGACTTTTGGCTAATAATCGATCGCCAATTCCTGTAAAGTCGATCGCCCGCGTCCAACAAATGCCATTTTGGGACGACAGACACATACCAACTACCGAACAACTAAAAGTTTGGCACACTTTTTTAAATGTGGAAAAACGCATCGCGGAAGCGCGTCAATTTTGCGTGCCTTTTCGCGGTCATAATTACGGTTCCGGCTTCAAAATCGTCACTTTTGAAATCGAGCGTAATTCCGCAACTCTTGACGGCTACGAGGAAAATCCCTTAGAAGTGAGCGACTTTCGCGACAGGCTAAAAAAAGCCAGAAATGAAGAAATTATCCTATTTGATTCGCCGCCCGGAAGCAGAAGCAGCCGCGATGGAGAGACATTGGGTAGCATCGCTGAAATTGACTTTGAACATGGTAAATTACGGATTAAGTTAGATGTTGATTTAGGATCTCGCATGGCGGGCGGCAGATATCAAATGCCCAAACAAGGATTCTTGTATTTTGAGGCGGCGGGCGATATCAGTCAGATTGAACGCAAGAAGAAAGCTTTAAAAATGCTGACCGATGGTCGGGCTCAAAATCCCTATTTGAGTGAGTTTTTATTCGACTCTTCTCAGGCGAGAATGCCAGAAAAACTGATTAAATTGGAGCGGGAAAACTTATTAAATCGCAATGCTAATGACGACCAACTTGCAGCCGTAGAAACGGTGCTTTCGGCGCGGGATTTAATTTTGATTCAAGGCCCGCCGGGAACTGGAAAAACGACTGTGATTGCGGAGATTTGCTATCAAATTGCCCGTCAGGGTGGCAAAACGCTCATTGCTTCGCAAGCAAATTTGGCTGTAGACAATGCTTTGAGTCGGTTAGTTCACAATCCGGCGATTCGGGCTTTGCGGAAGGGAAAAGCTCATAAGGTGCAGGAAGAAGGGCAGCCGTTTTTAGAGGAAAATGCGATCGGCACTTGGCTGCAAAATACGGCGACTGACTGCGAAGAAAAGCTCTCGCAGCGCCTGAATAATGTCAAATCTTTGCGGCAGTTGGTGGCAGAATCCGACCGATTTACCGCCTACTGTGCCGCCGAGAGAGATTTTTTCAATGGACTAAAACACCTGCACGACAGTAAAGCCAATCTTGAGGAAAAGTGCAACCAGCAAGCAGCAGATTATGAACTGATTTTAACCAAAAAAAGCGAGATTGAATCTCTAGTTAGTGGGTTGGAAAATCTGCTGGATTCGCCTAATGTCAATTGGGAATCTCCAGAAGTTGCCGATTTTATGCCCAGACTAAAACCCTATTCAGAAGGCAATGTTTTAGTAGAAAACTTTATGGCAAATGTTCGCATTGCCGCCAGCTATGCTACTCAAATCGGCTTCGATCGCCCTGCTTGCGGCGCGTTTGGGATTGGGGTTTGGCTGCAGGAAACTGTAGCAGCGCAAATATCGGAATTTAAGACGGCATTCGATCGCGCTGATGATGTTTGTCACGCTATGTCGGCGGTTGCGGAGTCGTTGCGGGTGTCGCGGCAGATGTCTGAGGCTGTGAATCAACTCGAATTGGGCGATCGACAAAATCAGACACACCGCCACAATCTGGAACAGAAAATCAAGAATTTGGAACTGCGAAAAGCGGAAATTGCAGCCGTTGTCGTCGCCGTTGCACAGTGGATTGAGACAGCGGATACGGGACTCTATGAAGTCGTAAAATCTTGCTGGGAAACGGGCGCAATGCTCACGGATGATATGGTAGGATTGCCCGCAGGATTGCTGAAAATTGCCCGATCGCTCAAATTGCCGATCGTGCCTCCCAAATGCAAAATCAATTTGCCCGATTTGGATCGGTTGCAAAAGGCAATATCCCACGAAGAAAGCGCAGGTTTTAAGGACATACAAGGGCAACAGTTCCGGTTTAGCGAGTTTCTGCACCTAAATTTGAGTCAAACGCCGATCGTGCTCTCTGCGGGCGATCGTACACAGTGGCAGCAACTCGCCAAAGACTTCGCCAGCTACTCCCAAGTCAGCCAAAGTCAGCGCAAATTTATCATCGAAAAAGCTCGCACTTTCTTAGGCAGCATTCAACAATTTTATAGTGAATCCTTGCATCCAAATCATATCCAGGCTACCTTCGATCGCCTAGTCAAAGAATTGCTGCACAGTATCCTCGCAAATGCGCGTCAGTGCGTGGTTCCCCTGAAAACCGAAACCGAACAGCAGCTTATCAAACAGCAACAGTTATTAGATAAAATCGGTCAAACCTTAAACCAGCAGCAAATATCCGCCGCTAAACTTCAGGTAGAAACAGCGCAGCAAGAGGCTAACTTAAAAATTAGCGAAGTTACTAATTTGTTGCAAGCAATTGTCCAACAGCCAAATGTACCTGAAAAATTGCGGATTTTATCCGAACAATATCTCGCCCAAAAATCGAATATTTGGGAGCAACCGCAGCAGTTTGTCAAGCAAGTTGAGGCTTGGAAAGCAACCACGATTCAGCTTGAAAGATCCCTGGCTGACATAGACCCTTTTGGGGTTTTGGAGACAATCAAAAAGACTCTTGACGAGCATCTATCTCCGCTACAAACTGCGGCTGCAACTTTGCAGCAACAACTCGCCGAACTTCAAACAGAATTGAGGGAAATTACCGCTCAACTGCAACAGCAGCAACCGACAGCAGCATTACTGTTTGAGAGAAATTGGTGGGAGTCAGCATGGCAAACGATCCCGACTCAATATCAGCCCGAAGTTCCGAATACAGGATTATTCACCGTAGCTTTTTTAAACAAAATTAAGCGTTTATTCAAAACTTGGCAGCGGAAATTAGAACAAGAAGAAACAGCCCTAAATCGTTCTCAAACGTTTGTGACTGATTGGATTCAAAAACTCCGCAATCCCTCAGAAAAAGATCGCAACGATTTAAAGCAAATTTATATTGACAATGCCAACGTGATCGGCATTACTTGCGTGCAGGCTGCTAGTTTCGATTTTACTAAAAACTTTCCCAGCTTTGATGCAGTCATCATTGACGAAGTTAGCAAATGCACTCCCCCAGAGTTATTAATTCCCGCTTTGAAAGGCAGAAAGTTAGTATTAGTGGGCGATCACAGGCAATTGCCGCCGATGTTTAATCAAAGTACGATCGACGATATTGCCGAAGACATCGGCTGTACCGGAGACGAACTTAGCTTTATCAAAGAATCGCTGTTCAAAGTTTTGTTTGAAAATGCCAGCGACAGCATCAAAAAAATGCTGACAACTCAGTATCGAATGCACCCACAAATTATGGGCGCAATCAATCAGTTTTACCAGCAAAAACTCAACTGTGGCATTCAGGAAGCTGACGCCAAGCGCGCCCACAACCTGGCAGGTAGAATCATTCAAGAAAATAATCACATTCTGTGGGTGAAAACGCCCATCGGACAAGGATTTGAAGAGGAAAAACAGGGCACTTCACGGTTGAATGTCAAGGAGATTGATGTGATCGAGCGTTTGTGCGAACAAATGGAGACAGCTTGGCGGCCCAAAGTTGCCGACGGTGAACCACCGAAAGAAATCGGAATTATCACTTTTTATGCGGCTCAATTAAATGCTATTAAAGACAGAATCGAAGGCGAAAGATTCCCTGCTTTGAGCATCCGCACTGGTACGGTTGACATATTTCAAGGCATGGAAAGACCTGTAATTATTGTCAGCACCGTGTGCAATAATGTTAGGGGCGATATTGGATTTGCTAAGGAACCGGAACGGGTGAATGTGGCATTTTCCCGCGCTCAAGAATTGCTGGTAGTTGTCGGCTGCCACGATTTATTTACTCAACAAACAGGTACAGTGGGAAAAATGTATCAGGAAGTTTCAAAAACGGTACGTCACTGCGGAGGTTTTGTAGATGTTTCTAGCGTCCTCAACTAAACCAATAGACTCGAATTTAAGTTCGCTAGCCGAACAGATTGAGCAACAAAATCCGGGTTTGTCAGTGTTGGCGGCGCGTCAATTCCGCTTTGCAATCCGCCAAACTCCGCTGGAGGTGACGATTAGCGAACCGCGCGAGTTTAACGTGTTGGAAGAGTTCATTTTGCGGGCGGGCGTTGAGTTTGAACCTGCGCCAACTTTGAAGGAATTGGCGGATTTGCTGGGGTTGGACGAGATTTTTGTGAAGACTACGGCGGCGACGCTGGTTAGTTTGGAAAGCTTGGAGGTGGCGGAAAATGGGCAAATTGCGATCGCCCCGCAAGGTAGAGATTTTTTCGAGAAAGGTGCAGTTAGTCGATCGCAAATTCAATCAATTTATGCCATTTCCGATCCGCTGAATCAAACTCTTACCTTTAAATTCGATGCTTTAGCCGCAGAATCGGTCAACTTGCCAGATTTAGCAGATTTAGTATCCCTCGAACATAAAATTAGCGACCTTGCGAATTTAAGTCTAGCAGAAATCCAGCCGTTAATTCAAGATTCCGGCTTAGGAATTCATGCCCCACAAAACGGCAAAATTGTCTCTGCTTGCGATGTCGTCGGCGACGATTTAGATATTTGGCAAACAGTCTCGATTTTTGTGTTGCTAGATGCGATCGAAAATAAAACTACTATTCAAGCCAGACAGGGGAAGCAAATATTAGAAACCGCATCAAACTTGCTAAACGAACTTGAATCCCAGCAAAAACTTTCCTTGAACGACTTGTGTAAAGTAACCCCAGACCTCGCACAGCAAGAATCCGAGACAATCCCCGTCGAGAAAACTCCTAAAAAGCCATCTAAGAAGAAAACCAAGAAAACGATATGATAAGCACTACACTCCCGAACGACTTAAAAATTAAAACTATTTAGAAAATTAGGATGGTACCGATTGACAATATACCGCGATTTCGGTATAATTAATAGTTATTTGCAGTCGCGCTGAGAATTTGTCTGTGTCTGCCAAAGATACTTTCCACGAATCCGTAAAGCGAGCCCTTCAAAAAGAATAGTGGGTGATTACTGCCGATCCACTAAGGTTTAAGTTTGGCAATGTTAAATTTCAGGTTGATTTGGGAGCCGAAAGGTTAGTGGCAGCGGAGCGAGGGGGGGAGAAAATTGCAGTCGAAATCAAAAGCTTCCTCAATCCTTCTGTAATTACAGACTTTTATGCTGCATTGGGACAATTTCTCAGTTATCGGCTAGGGCTGGGATCTGTTGAACCTAATCGGAAATTATACTTGGCAGTACCAATTGACGTGTATAGAACATTTTTTCAGTCTGAGTTTACTCAAGCTGCGGTACAACAGTAGCAGGTATTGCTAATCGTATACGATGCAACAAATGAGGTAATTGTACAATGGACAAACTAGCTCAATATCGTCAGTACGTTCAGACATTAATGAGCCGTTATGCCGAAGATGATGTTTCCGATGATGAAGTCGAAGTGCAACTAATTTTAGACACAGAGCGAGATCATTATCAGTGGATGAATGTCGGCTGGGAACACTTAACCCGGATTTATCAAACCATTATTCACATTGACATCAAAGATGGAAAAATCTGGCTTCAACAAAATTTGACCGAGGAAAATCCTGCGGAGGAATTAGTTGCAATGGGAGTACCGAGAGAGGATATTATTTTGGGATTGCAACCGCCATACAAACGGCCGTATACTGACTACGGCGTCGCGTAAAAAATTAAGTAAAAGAAACAGAATACTCCGATACCAGACTTCGCCAAAGTTGTCTGGTATCTACTTTTTACTACTGAGCCTTAACGCATTTCAGCATCCGCCAAGTAGCCACCACCGCATAATTCCGCTTTGCAGAATCATCGAAAGCAAACCGATCGCCAATTTCGTTAATAGCGGCAGCAACAGAACAATAAGCAGACAGTTGAGTAATAATAGACGCAGCCCAATAATTCTGAGTGTCTGAAAAAGTTAAAGTTTTAGACGGCTCTTTAACAACTAAATTCGGCTGCTTTCCCGCCGACAAGCCAAATTCCGCCGCTCTTGGCAGCACCGCCATCAATTCAGCGCGAGTGACGGGCTGGGTAGATTTAAAAGTTCTATCTTGATAGTAGCTAACTATCTTGTTGTTCCGCGCCAATAGAAGTTTTCCGGCACTCCAGCGGAAAATATCAACGTCGCTAAGTGGACGGATAGAAACATTACTAGGAAAGGTGATATTAGCACCTTGTATTCCTTTCAAAGATTTCCAAACTAAAGATATCAATTGCTCTCTGGTAACAGCAAGTTGCGGCCGCAAAGCATTATTTTGAGAAAACCGGGCTACAAACCCAAGGCCCACAACTTCTTTAATTTCCGAAGCGTAGATATCATTGGTAGCTATCTCCGAATTGTAGAAAAGCGAGTATGGCCTACGGTATTGGTATTTCCTGCGGTATGGGCTGCGGTATTGGTATTTCCTGCGGTATGGGCTGCGGTGATGGCTGCGGTATTGGCTGCGGTATTGGTATTGGTATTGGTATGGGCTGCGGTATTGCCTGCGGTGTTACTTCGGTATTGCCTCCGGTATTGCTTCCGGTATTGCCAATTTCTTCCGGCGCGGGTTGATTGGTAGTGAAATAAAAGTGACCTAATGTGCGGCCTTGATAAGCTCTTTTACTCAAGCGCCAAGCAGGATCGAGACTGATTTTCATGAAGTCGTTAACATCGCCGTTTGTGCGACCTATAATCACCGATTTACCTTGGTAATCTACCGGACTTCCCATTAGAAGAACATTGCCATCAACCATTTCCAAACTTAGGGTGTATTTTAATGCTAAATCAGTGCCTGCCATGCGAATTGAAAAGCCGTTGCTGTCTGTTGCGCGGCCACAAATACCGGTGAAATCAAAACTAACTAATAATGGATCGACTTTCACGGGATTAGAGCCACTTTCGCTCCAGCATTTTCGCTTGTCAGATACTTGTTCTACAATTAACAATTGGTAGCCGCCGTAAGGGCGGGGTTGGGCGATGACAATTACTCGGTCTTGGTTAATGTCGGTTTCGTCAAATGTAAATGCTTTAGCCGAACCCATCGCGCCAAGTGTTAAAATTGCTGAACCTGCCAGTGCGGCCACTGTTCGTACAAGTGAATGTTTCATGATTTTTCCCTATTGGCCCCTTATTGTGATGAGACTTATCTAGAATATAAAAAATTCGCCCTCTTCAGACAACAAGATAGAATTTTAGCATCTCTTGTTCCGGTGGTACCAAGTGCGATCGATCGCCGATCGTCACATTGGTTCGTAGTGAAAACTCAAGTCCGAGCGAATTTTATGAGGACTTGAGTCCTCCCTAAAAAGTTATAACCGTTATTTTAGCGAGAAACTTGATAAGCTGTTCGACCTCTAAATTGTATTTTCCGGGCGGGCGGGACGCCCACTCCCCAAGAATTTAAGGGAAGTTGACAGTAAAATTTAGATGCGCCTGGGCTGATTACTTGCGGGAAACGATCGCACTATTCACAAAAAAAACGGTGCGTTACACTCTTGTTAACGCACCCTAAAACAAACATTCAAAAAGTGTTTTTGCCCTCTAGCGGAACATACTGCTAACAGAACTATCTTCGTGAATCCGCCAAATAGTTTCTCCGAGCAAATTGGCTACCGAAAGCACCGTCAACTGCTGAAAACGGTTCTCTTCCGGCACAGGAATTGTATTCGTAACAATTACCTCTTCCAAAACCCCGCTAGACAAACGCTCGATCGCCGGAGGCGAAAACACCGCATGAGTAGCACAAGCATAAACCTGCCTCGCACCCTCGCGGCGCAACAATCGGGCACCTTCAGAAATCGTGCCGGCAGTATCGATCATGTCGTCCACCAACACAGCAGTTTTGCCCCTGACATCACCGATGAGGTTCATCACTTCTGCCACGTTGTGAGCTTGGCGGCGCTTGTCAATAATTGCCAGGGGAGCATCACCAAGTTTTTTGGCAAAAGCTCTCGCCCTAGCGACTCCGCCAACATCCGGCGAAACCACAACAATATCCGTCAATTGCTTGCTCGCCAGATAATCCAAAAGCACCGGCGAACCGTAAACGTGATCGAAAGGAATGTCAAAATAACCTTGAATCTGAGCTGAGTGCAAATCCATCGCCAAAATGCGACCGGCCCCAGCTTCCGTAATCAAATTAGCCACTAATTTTGCAGTAATCGACTCTCTTCCGGCCGTTTTGCGGTCAGCCCTAGCATATCCGTAATAGGGGATGACGGCAGTAATTTGTCTGGCCGAAGCGCGGCGACAAGCATCGATCATAATTAACAATTCCATGAGGCGATCGTTTACCGGACAGCAAGTTGGCTGAATCAAGTAAACATCGCAACCCCGAATCGATTCTTGAATTTGAACGTAGAGTTCCCCATCAGCAAACCGCTTGCGAACCATCGGCCCCAAATCGATCCCCAGATAGCGAGCCACCTCTTGGGCGAGGGGAATATTAGCAGAACCGGAGAACAGCCGCAGACGGTCATGAGCGGAAACCGGCGGATCGGGAAGCGGAAGCGGTAAAGTAGCAGAACGGATCACAGCAGGCCTCTTGCAGGACGTTTATTCCATCGCTATCTTACCATCTGAAACTAGAAATATTCAGCCAATTTTTTAATAGATTTAACATTCGGGGCGGCCACAAGTGTGAAGTTAGGCGAATTGAATAGGACTTGCAGAAATATGTCCGAGAAACCGGGTTTCTAGCCCTCTTTCGGCACCCTCAACGGTCACAATCGGTTTTTACTTATTTTTATCCACCTATAAAACTATAAGTTATACTAGAATACCGTACATTAACGGATAAATTACTTTTTAAAGGCATAATTTATTACTGTAAAGATAGAGCATTCTGCGTAATTATGCTGTGTGACAGCCCAGGGTGCGGAATGGGGGTTCTAGCGAACTCTGTACTGGCAGAAGTACGATCGCACTTGTGCCCCTGCGTCTAAAAGTTCTGGCGTGAGTCAATTTGGGGCCGAGGCTGGAAGTGCAGCCACCCCAAATTCAGTCGAAGGCCGAAGGCATCCGGGTTCAATGCGATAAAAAAGCCACCACCAGGCAATAAACTGGAAAAATACTGTAAAAAAAGTTAAGAATCGGAGCATACTCCAGATTTTTGATATCGGGCAAAGCAAGGTAGAAATCGATGAGCTTAAGAGAACGCATTGACGAAGAAATCAAAGCAGCCATGAAGTCCAAGGACAAAGTTCGCTTGGAAACAGTTCGCGGCATCAAGAAATTTATTCTCGAAAAAGAAGTCAGCCTTCGTCCCTCCGGCCAAGAGACGCTGACAGAAGCTCAAGAAATGGAAATTTTGATGCAAATAGCCAAACAGCGCCGGGATTCGATCGAACAATACCGCAAAGGTGGCCGCGAAGATTTAGTGGCACAAGAGGAGGCGGAGTTGGCAATTGTTGAAGAGTATTTGCCGCCGCAGATGTCAGACGAAGAGGTGAGTCAAGTCGTTGACGAAGTGATTGCTTCGGTTGGCGCTACTTCTGCAAAAGATATGGGCAAGGTGATGGGCAAGGCAATGCAGCAGCTTAAAGGCAAAGCAGACGGTAACAGAATTCAAGACATGGTGAAAGCAAAGCTTAACAGTTGACAGTTGACAGTTGACATCTCCCATAAATAATCTCAAGCTTTATAGAGATGTATGGCTTAGGCCGAGGGACGACAATTTATTAGGGCTAAGGCCAAAAAACCCGGTTTCTACGAAAAATCGTGCATTTCTCCCGTGAGATATTGACGCAGAAACCGGGTTTTCGATCGGATATGCGGGTTGCAACCTGTGTATTTTCGTGAAAAAACTCGGTTTCTGACCATCCTGGCGTCCAAGAATGTCAAAAAAATGTAAAATACTAACTTTGGTCGGGACTGGGGACTACAGATAGTGAAGTATGCTCAAGAGCATTAAAGACATAGCATTACTAAGTCTGTGAGCGATCGTCTATTTTTTAACAGTTTCTACTTAAACTTATGCAGCCACCTATTGCTATTGGAACTCTCCTACAAAACCGCTACCGCTTGGTGAATATTTTAGGTCAAGGAGGATTTGGCCGGACTTATTTAGTAGAAGATTTGGGGCGGTTTCAAGAACGCTGCGCCCTGAAGGAATTGATTCCGGTGCAAAGCGGGCCTTACGTTTTGGAAAAATCGAAGGAATTGTTTCAAAGAGAGGCGGCAATACTTTACCAAATTGGGCACCCACAAATTCCCCAGTTTCGGGCAATATTTGAAGAGAACCAGCGTTTGTTTTTAGTGCAGGATTACGTGGAAGGGATGACTTACCGCGAACTGCTGCTCGATCGAACTTCAAGTGGTCGCAGCTTCACCGAAGCCGAAGTCTTGGTATTTATCCGGCAAATGCTGCCGGTACTCGCTCACATCCACGCCCGCGGCATCATCCACCGGGACATCTCCCCTGAAAATATCATCCTCCGTGAAAATGACAAGTTGCCGGTGCTGATTGACTTTGGAGTGGTGAAGGAACTCGCCACCAAAGTCCAGTCTCCCGAAGGAACAGCCCACGCGACAACTGTCGGTAAAATTGGCTACGCGCCGATGGAACAGTTGCACAGCGGGCGGGCAACTGCCAGCAGCGACCTCTACGCTTTAGCTGTAACGGCGATCGTCCTGCTGACAGGCAAAGAACCGCAGGAATTGCTCGATCAAACAACGCTGCAGTGGAATTGGCAGCAGCGAGTCCAGGTGAGCACGGGTTTGGCTTTGGTGCTGAATCGGATGTTGAGCCGGTCTCCGGGCGATCGATATCAATCTGTCAGCGAAGTCGCCCAAGCACTCGACGCCCAAACTAATCCTAAGCCTAGCCAGCCCACTGTACCGCCCGCGCCGCCAGCAGTGGTACCGACAAACCCTTCGCTAATAGCAACGGTGGCCGTGGGCAGGCCGCCAGAGCCAGTCGCCCAGAGTTCCCCCCCGCCAAACCAGCCAGACCCGTTAAGTGAGCCTGCTGGCGACACTTTTTGGGACAATCCCATCGCTGCGATCGGTCTGCTGGCGGGCTTAGTAATCTTGACGGGCTTTGGTTCCTGGGCTTTAGTCGGCTCATTTCTCAACAATTCCCGCCCCAAACCCACTCCGACACCGCCAGCACTTACAAATCCGACGCCGACACTAACTCCGATACCAAACCCGCTACCTTTGCCAACCCCAACCCCGCAACCTTTACCAACCCCAAGCCCAGAACCTGTGCCGGAACCTGTGCCCGAACCTGTGCCGGAACCTGTGCCAGAACCTGTGCCGGAACCTGTGCCGGAACCTGTGCCGGAACCTGTGCCGGAACCTGTGCCGGAACCTGTGCCAGAACCTGTGCCAGAACCAAGCCCAGCGCCAACTCCGACACCCAAACCGACGCCCGCGCCGACTCCCGCGCCGACTCCCGCGCCCAAACCGACGCCCGCACCAACTCCCGCACCAAAACCGACGCCCGCGCCGTCGCCAACACCAGCACCAACTCCCGCGCCAACACCCGCACCAACACCGGAACCGGCCCCAACACCCGCACCATCGCCGGAACCGGCCCCAACACCCGCACCGTCACCGGAACCGGAACCGGAACCCGCGCCGTCACCGGAACCGGAACCGGAACCCGCGCCGGAACCGGAACCAGCACCAACACCCGCACCATCGCCAGAACTCTAAACTTCTGGCAAAATTCCCCTAAACTGAGGTTGAGGCCAATTATTTGTTAGCTTTTTGCCAATGAACTCGCTGCTAATTACTGGAACTGATACCGACGCGGGCAAAACTGTTTTGACCAGCGCTCTGGCTGCTTATTGGCAAATGTATTTTCCCGATCGCAGTTTGGGACTTATGAAACTCATGCAAACGGGAACGGGCGATCGCGAACTCTACACCCGTTTGTTTTCCCTCGACCAATCCCCCGAAGAACTCAATCCGCTGCACTTTGATGCGCCTCTAGCACCGCCGATTGCGGCCGAACGGGAGGGGAGACGTATTGAGTTAGAAAAGGTCTGGACGGCGCTGCAAAGCCTCTCTGAGCGCAAGGATTTTGTATTGGTGGAAGCATTGGGAGGGCTGGGATCGCCTGTAACGCGGGAACTGACGGTGGCCGATATTGCCCGCGATTGGCGGCTGAGAGGGGTTTTGGTAGTACCTGTGAGGTTGGGGGCGATCGGGCAAGCTGTGGCGAATGTTGCTCTCGCCAGACACACTGGTTTTAAGCTGACAGGTATTGTGCTCAATTGCGTTAAAGCTTATTCCGAAGAAGAAATTGCCGATCTAGCGCCCGTTGATTTGATCCAGTCGCTGACTCAAATACCTGTGTTGGGTATTTTGCCGCATTTAGATGACCCGACTGACCTTGCTAAATTAGCTAAAATTGCTTCTGATTTAGATTTAGAGCGGTTGCTACCAGGGGTTAATTTAGTTGCTCAAACTTCTAAATAACCCTATTCTAAACACCTCTCTTTCTCATTCTTCTCTTCCTCCGCGTACTCTGCGCCCTCTGCGGTTCATAAAAAAATCTCCTGCACAACAGGGATAGGATTGAAGAAGATTTTATTTTAACCGCAGAGACCGCAGAGACCGCAGAGAAAGAGAAGAGAGAGTTTCACAACTTATTTAGAGTTGCTATAATTAGTGATTACCATTTATTAAGTGATTAAATCTAAAACCTAATAAAATAAAAAAAAAGGAGAATAAAACATGGTTTCTACTTTACCGAATTTAACGTCTGTCGATTTATCTCAATTGCGGCTGGAGATTAGAAATTTGCAGCCTCAGCTAGTCGAATGGCGTCGCCTTTTGCACCAAAAGCCGGAGTTGAGTTTTGATGAAAATTTAACGGCGCAGTTTGTCTCGCAAAAGTTGCAGGAATGGGGAATTGAGCATGAAACTAATATTGCTAAAACAGGTATTGTCGCCACTATAGACAGCGGCAAACCGGGGCGGGTTTTGGCAATTCGGGCTGATATGGATGCTTTGCCTATTCAAGAGGAAAATGAGGTGGATTATCGATCGCAGCATGATGGAATTATGCACGCTTGCGGTCACGACGGCCACACTGCGATCGCCCTCGGTACTGTTTGTTATCTGGCAAAGCACAAACACAGCTTTTCGGGTAAGGTAAAATTTATCTTTCAGCCCGCTGAAGAAGGGCCAGGAGGGGCAAAACCGATGATTGAAGCGGGAGTTTTGAAGAATCCTGATGTTGATGCGATCGTCGGCTTGCATTTGTGGAACAATCTACCTTTGGGTACTGTAGGCGTCCGCAGCGGCGCGCTGATGGCGGCTGTCGAAGTTTTTGACTGCACGATTTTTGGCCAAGGTGGGCACGGCGGAATGCCACATCAGACTGTGGATGCGATCGTAGTTACAGCCCAAATTGTCAGCGCTTTGCAGGCAATTGTCGCGCGGAACATTGACCCGATCGACTCAGCGGTAGTAACTGTTGGCAAATTCCACGCAGGCCACACCCACAACGTCATTGCCGACACCGCTCAAATCGGTGGCACGGTGCGCTATTTCAATCCTGCATATCAAGGTTATTTTGCCAAGCGAATCGAGCAAGTAATTGCCGGAATTTGTCAAAGTCACGGGGCAAATTACCAATTAGATTATTGTTCGCTTTATCCGCCAGTTATTAATGATTCGAGAATAGCTGAATTGGTGCGCGGCGTGGCAGAATCGGTTGTAGAAACTCCTGCGGGAATCGT
The DNA here is from genome assembly GCF_036705485.1 of Microcoleus sp. AT9b-C3. Classification (NCBI taxonomy): domain Bacteria; kingdom Bacillati; phylum Cyanobacteriota; class Cyanophyceae; order Oscillatoriales; family Microcoleaceae; genus Microcoleus; species Microcoleus sp. AT9b-C3. The sequence continues at coordinate 153,922 of NZ_JAUBUR010000006.1, forward strand.
GCCCGAATGTCAAACAATGGGCGGCGAGGATATGTCGTTCTTTTTGCAAGAAGTTCCCGGTTGTTATTTCTTTTTGGGCTCAGCCAATCCAGAGAAAAACTTGGCTTACCCGCACCATCACCCGCGTTTTGATTTTGATGAAACTGCGCTAGGAATGGGTGTAGAAATGTTTGTGCGGTGTGTGGAAAATTTTTGCGGTTAGCTTTATATGTAGGGTGCGCAGTGCGCACCTTACCGCTATCTAATTATCGAGTTTGAAAGATATTCTGCACCATTTTCTTATCTACACTCGCCGCCGCTTTATCCAATTCGGCAATCTCGCCCGAGTCTAACTCCCACCCCAAAGCACCGATATTTTCCCTCGCCTGTGCCGAAGATTTAGCCCCAGGAATCGGAATAGTTTCTTTGCAGATGCACCAGTTGATAGCTACCTGCGAAACAGTCTTGTTTCTGAATGCCGCTATTTCTCGCAAACACTCCAAAAGCGATCGCATTCCTGGAAGTAGCTGCTTGCACGCCAAACCTCGGATACCTTTAGGAAGAGAGCCATTTTCTGAGTATTTACCTGTCAGCAAACCCAAGGCTAGAGGACTGTAAGCAATCAATTTTATCCCCAATTCATCGCAAACATCTTTCAATCCGAGTTCTGTCACCGGATAGGTAGAAAGTAGTGAATATTGGACTTGTAAAGTAACAATAGGAATTTGGCGATCGCTAAATTTCCGATGCACCCATTTCAGCCGTTTCGGCCCGTAATTAGACAAGCCCACTCCCTTGACCAATCCTTGCTTGTAAAGGTCAGCCAAACCGTCTAAAAGAGCCCCCTCTTGCCAAGGAGCGTAATTGGCTGTAGACCAGTGCATTTGTACCAAATCTACATTTTTTCCGAGGCGCGCAGCAGAGGCTTTGCAAGCCGATATCATTGATTGTCGCGTCAGCCTCCAAGGATAAGCAGCCAGTTTTGTCGCAATACAAATACTGTCTTTATTTGCACCTTGATATTGTTGAGAAAACTGCCCCAAAAGCTGTTCGCTGCGTCCGTTTAATTTCCCTGTTCCGTAAGAGTCGCCGGTATCGAATAAAGTGACGCCGTTACTCACACAAAGATTGAAAACTGCTTGCAATTCGTCGTCCATACTTTCATTGTAGCCCCAGAGAAATCTGTTGCCCCAGGCCCAAGTGCCACAGCCCATTTTTGGCAGTAAAATTTTTTGGTTAGTTGGCATTTTTATTGAATGATTAATGATTGAGAGCCCGGTAAGGTGCGCAATGCGCACCCTACTCTTTAAATCTTGTACGTGGTTGGGGAGGGCGAAGGTGGGCTGTTTTTGGTAGGTTGCTCTGGCTTAGCTTTCGGGTCTGGTTTGGGTGGCGCAGGCGGAGGGAAAGTCGCCGCGCGTCTGGGTATTTGTAGTGCTGTTCGGAATGCAGAAGACGGGAAGAAAGCACTAAATTGAGAAAGTCGATGGGCGATGGGTTCTGGCGCATATTCCCACAAGCTTTCGTAGTAGAAGAAAGCGACGCCTAAGCCGTATCCTTGGACTGCTTGCACCTGAGATTTAATTTGCTGAATCGGTACTGGGTTATTTCTCAAACCTGTCATAATCCCGATGCCCGTGGGAATTTTTTGCTGTGTTTCTTGCATTTCGGGACGGTTAATTTTGTCCACAAATGATTTTAGATTGGGACGGTAGACTTGCACGATTAGCTCGTCGGCAATATCCAAACGCACCCAAGCCAGCCAATCTTGCAGGTGATGTTTGTAAGCAAAATCGTAATAATTGGGAGAAATCGAGAAAATTGCATTTGGTTTGACGGCTTTGACGGCTTGGTTTAGCTGCGACATAAAAGCGGTAATTTTATTGGCTCGCCACTGCACCCATGCTGGATTTTGAAAATCTTTGGGCGGCGCTTTTTTGGTTTCTTTGGTATACAAAGCAATTGTGTAGTCATCATATCCAAATTCCGACGGCAAACTCATGTGGTCGTCAAATTGAATGCCGTCGGCGTTGTATAGAGTGGTGATTTCTAGTACAAGATCGGTAATAAATTTCTGCACTTCTGGATGAAAGGGATTTAGCCAAACTACTTCCCCACCTGCGCTGGTTGATGTTTGGCTGCCGTCCTGTTTTTGTGTCAGCCAATCGGGATGATTTAATGCTAATTCTGAGGTGGGAGGAGCCATGAAACCAAACTCAAACCAAGGAATTACTAGCAGGCCTTGGCGGTGAGCTTTATCAATTAAATCGGCAATCATATCTTGTCCGTCTAACCCTCTGTAAACAAAGGGTTGAATGTCTCTTTGCTGTGCTACATAGCTGGGATACATTGCATAGCCAGAATTCCACACAACGGGATAGATTGTGTTAAAATTTAACCGTTTTAGTTTGCTGACAGCATCTCCTAGTTTGCGACTATCTCTGAGGATGTCTTTGTCATTTGTAGTCATCCAAACGCCGCGAATTTCCTGGCGGGGTTGCTGGGCGATCGCCGGAATGAAGTTGTTCGCCAGCAATACTATAATGAATGACAGGGCAAACAGAAGCGGGAAAAGAGTTTTAATCGATCGCTGCCAACTGCGCGGAATGATGCGTAATGTCATAGTTTTGAATGGTGAGTTAGCTATTGAAACACACCCCGACATAATTTGGTGATAAAATTTGCTTGCTCTACAGTCTACAGCCATTGGCGCTGAATGTGGAATCGGTTAAGCGAAATGGGTAGATTGATGTGCTCCGATCGCAACTGAGCTAAGTATAATCTCTGAGACAGAGGGTAAGTGACAGCATTCTGTCTAACTGCTGGGAAATCATTAATTACGCACTGCCAGCTCTCCTTACCGGACTTTGCGGCCCAAGGAGTGCGAGTGCTGTACAATATCGGTGCTGCAACATTTCGATCGAACATCTGTAATTGTGAAAGATTTAGTGTTAATTGGTGGCGGTCACAGTCATGCTATTGTATTAAAAATGTTCGGCATCAAACCGCTGCCTGGAGTGCGTTTGACTCTGATTAGCGATGTCCTGCACGCGCCTTATTCGGGGATGCTGCCGGGGCACGTTGCCGGGTTTTACGATTACGATCAATGTCACATCGATTTGCGATCGCTCGCGGAATTTGCCGGGTGTCAAATATTGGTCGATCGGGCGATCGCGATCGACTTTAACAAAAACTTAGTTATTTGTCAAACTCGCCCTCCGGTTAATTTTGATGTGCTTTCTGTGGATATTGGCAGCACTCCTGCGACTTTATCTGTACCGGGTGCCACAGAATATGCAATTGCAGCTAAACCCGTACCGGAGTTTTTAGCTAGCTGGAATCAGTTGATAGAATATAGGCAAAATCATCCCGATAAACCGCTGCGGATAGCGATTGTCGGCGGCGGTGCAGGAGGGGTAGAATTAGCATTAAATATGCAATCTCGATTGGGGAAGGAAGAGGGAAGAAGGAAGAGGGAAGAAGGAAGAGGGAAGAAGGAAGAGGGAAGAAGGAAGAGGGAAGAAAATTTAGAAAATTTATCATCAGAAATTCATTTGTTTCACAGCGGTGCTGAATTGATGCAGGGACACAATCAGCGGGTGCGTCGCCGCCTTAAAAAAATTCTGATTAATCGTGGCGTTAAAGTGCATTTGCAGGAAAAAGTGTGTGCAGTAAAAAAGATTGAGAGAGAAACCAACCCTCAATTCCCTACCAATTACCAAATTTCTTGTAAATCAGGTTTAGAATTAGAGTGCGATCGCATTTTTTGGGTAACACAAGCATCGGCAGCCAATTGGATCGGAGAATCCGGTTTAGCAGCCGATTCAAACGGCTTTATCCAAGTCAACGATTGCCTGCAATCAGTCTCTCACCCCAACGTATTTGCGGCTGGAGATATCGCTGCGATGGTTAATTATCTCCGTCCCAAAGCAGGCGTGTTTGCCGTGCGTCAGGGCAAACCGCTGTTTGAAAACTTGCAGCAGTTTTTATTGGGAAAACCCCTCAAACCCTTTGCACCGCAGGAACAATACTTAGGGTTAATTGGTACTGGGAATAAAAGGGCGATCGCATCTCGCGGTAATTTCATGTGGGAATCACGGTTGTTGTGGTACTGGAAAGATTGGATCGATCGCCAATTTATGCAAAAATTTAGCAATCTGCCCAAAACCCGCAATACCAAATAACAATACATTCAGATATTCTCCTCTCTTCCTCTGCGGTAAATAAAAAAAGTCTTATTGAAAAACCCTTTAAGCTTGCTATAGTAATATCAGAAGTAAAGAAAACTAACTATGTTCCGAAAAATTGGATTTTGGCTGATTTGGATTGCATTTACCACCTACGCCTTTGTATTTGCACCACCCGATAGCCCAGAAACCATCACACTCATTACTAATCTTTCCACAGGCAAAATAGCAGACATCAACCCTTTAATTGTAGCGTTGTTCAACATCATGGGAGTATGGCCGCTCATCTACAGTTGCCTCTTATTTGCTGACGGCAGGGGCCAGAAAATACCTGCATGGCTATTTGCCACTTTATCCTTTGGCGTCGGTGCCTTTGCCTTGCTGCCTTATTTAGCCCTGCGCGAACCTAATCCAGAATTTCGCGGTCATAAAAATATCTTTTTAAAGATATTAGACTCCCGTTTTACTGGAATTTTCTTAACATTAGCTGCTGTTGGTTTAGTTGCCTTTGGCTTGACAAAAGGCGATTGGTATGATTTTTTTGCCCAGTGGCAAACCAGCCGTTTTATCCACGTAATGAGTTTAGATTTTTGTCTGCTTTGCCTACTATTTCCGGCTTTGTTGGCAGACGATATGGCGCGCCGCGGAATGCAGAATTCTACAGCATTTTGGGCTGTAACATTAGTGCCGCTGTTCGGGCCGCTGGCTTATCTGTGTACGCGCAAACCGCTGCCGGAAACTAATACTGAAACTGTTACGAATTAGACAGCCGTGCAGGGAAGTTTCAGTGTAATGTAGGAATTAATCACAAGTAATCAGACAAGAAACAGGCAAGATGCCTGTTTCATAACAATAAGTAAGTTTTATTGTGGACCGTTGCTCCTAGTTGCCCGCCCATGAAACACTGATTACAAATAGTGCAAAATCTGAGTATTAATCTAAGTAATTATCTCCCAACCTCTAGCAAATGAAAAAATTTCCGATTGTTGGCATCACAACATACAACCGCTGTCCAGCCGGCGAATATCGTTTAAATGGAACTTATATTGATGCAGTTCAGGCGGCTGGTGGCATTCCGATTTTACTGCCGCCCAATCAATTAGATCCGGCTAGTATTTTGGATGCAGTAGATGGTTTGATTTTTTCCGGGGGCGGAGATATAAACCCAGAACTTTATGGCGGTTATGTCGATCGCACAGTTTACTCGGTTAATGCAGAACGCGACAATTTTGAATTAAACTTAGCAAAGCTAGCTTTGAAGGCTGACATACCTGTGTTGGGGATTTGCCGGGGAATGCAAATCCTGAACGTAGCCAGCGGTGGCAGTTTGGTGATTCACGTACCGGATGCTTACGGAGATGAGGTTAACCACGGATCGGGAATTCCGCCACGTGCGATCGAGCATACCATTGAAATTGAGCCAAACAGTCGGCTAGCAAAAATTATGGGAAAAACTTCAACAACAGTTGTTTCCTGGCATCATCAAGCAGTGCGGAAGGTAACATCCGATTGGCGAATTGTAGCCGATGCACCTGACACTTTAGTAGAAGCAATGGAACACTGCTATCACCCTTGGATGATAGCAATTCAATGGCACCCGGAAATGTCGCCAAACTGCTCGGTAAACTCTCGAATTTTTCGGGCTTTCGTAGAAGCAGCAGCTTCAAGATTTATGAATTCTACCAAGTCGGCATCAAATGCAATTCATACATTTTCATAGTCACTTATTCTTGATAGTCAGTATCTATTTCAATATCCAGGGTATCTTCATCTATTCTGACATACAGAACATTCGGGCGACAGCAAACCTGACAATCTTCGATATAAGATTGCTCCATACCACCGCTGATATCAACAAAAGTTGTACTCGGTTCGCCGCAGAAAGCACAGTAATATTCAGCCGTTGTTTGCATCTTTCTCGCACTCTCTTTTTGTGACTTCGTGGCGGTAGCGAAACATATCTGTTAACCGCATTTCCACCCACCAACCTAACAACAAATCCACAATCGGGCCGCCCGGTATTGAAAATGCGATCGCATCTGTCAATCTAGTCTTGCCATTTTCTGAGGTAAACTCGTGACGGTGAGTCCAACGTGCCATCGGCCCCTCAGTTTGTTCATCAACAAACAAGCGATATTGTTCGCACTTAGTGTGAGTCGCCACCCATTTTACAGGAATCGGCCCCAATAACAGGCGAAATTCTGATACAGCACCCACATCGAGTCCCCCTTCACGGCGAATGATTTTCACCGGTTGCCAAGGCGGAGTCAAAAGTTGCAGAATATCCGGCCTTTCGTGAAAGTTCCAGACTGTTTCAACAGTGGCATTAATCAGCGACGAGTATTTAAAATTGGGCATTTTCTAGATTAAGTTAAACAGTTATTTCGGATTTCGTTTCAGCATTTGCAGTATGATCCTCTGTATCATTACAAACAGCAACTGTTAGTTTCAATCCCAAAGCATTCAGCCAAGTTCCCAGATTGTAAATCGCATCGCTTCCTTGCTGCGAAAGCAATTCATCCAGTTTTTTTAAGTGTACTTCATATTGTTCAGGAGTCATTTTTGGTTGACCTAGAGCTTCTGCTACATCGCCCAGAGCAAGTCTGATTAATGCTTCGTCTGCTTCTTCGCCTTCGTCTAATTCAAAATGAGTTTCGAGATAGATAGCCGCATAACTGGGGTCTTTTAGCCGCGCCATCAAAAAGTCATGATACGGTAAACTTTTAGGCATTTTTTAACTCCTATAATTTGTCCAGTATTCTATTGCTTGGGCAATGTCTCTGTCTTGAGTGCTTTTATCTCCTCCGCACAGCAGAAGTATAATTGTTGTTCCTACTTGTCCAAAATAGATTCGGAAACCAGGGCCATAGTCTATCCTTAATTCAAAGACTCCTTCTCCAACAGATTTACAATCTCCCAAATTTCCCAAAATAACTCGGTTAAGTCTTTTATTAATAATTGTGGGAATTTTACGATCTCGGAAGGAATCACACCAGTTATCAAACGGCACTTGACCGTCTGAGGTAACATAACGCTGAATTTCCTTGGGTTGGACTTCTGGCATAATTGTATTATAGTACGTCGCTCCTTATTTTATATTGTTAAGTTAGCTTTCAATCTACTTACTTGCAAAGATGCGATCGCACTTTCCCATCCCACTATTTCCTAACTCGTCAACTGTAAATCCTTCGTCCTAAAATGACTCGTCGCCTCAGCCAAATGCTTCTTCAAAGTCGCCTCCGGTAGCGGCCCTTTTAAATGACTCCAAGGCAAAACCTGCTCCAATTCCCACTCTTGAAAAACATAAAAATCCATCTCAGGCAACTGTCCGCGTAACTCCTTAAATGCCCGCCGATAACTGCCCAAAGTATCGCCGTAATGCCGCACTAATTCCAACAGCCGAGACAACCGCCGATCGCCCCTGGAGAGCAACCCCTGAATCACAGACCAGTTGTAGCTTTCAGGTCTAAATTCTAAACCTAACTTCCGCAATTCTTTATCTAAAAACTTCAGCCTCTTCTCGGCATCTTTATTCACTCCAAACCACTGAAAAGGAGTGTGAGATTTCGGGACAAAAGTGCTGCATCCCAGAGTCAACCGCAAACCGGGAACAGCTTTTCTAATCGCCCGCATCATCTCCACCGTCTCCTCTAAATCCTCCATCTCTTCGCCAGGAATTCCCGCCATCCCGTAAAGTTTAATTCCCTTTAAGCCGCCAGCCTTAGCATTGATAGCCGCTTGAATAATTTCGTCATTTGTGAGTTTTTTGTTAACGATTTTGCGGAGGCTATCGCTCCCGCTTTCCACCGCAATCGTCACCGATTTGCTGTCTCTGTTCGTCAATATTTCTGCCAATTTAACTGTCACCGTATTCGTCCGTACCGAAGAAAGACTCAGCCGCACGCCGTCGTATTTCGGATGATTCAAATGATCCAGCAACGCTTCAAATTCCGGGTGCTGAGTGACCGAAGCACCCAACAAACCCAAACGATTAGTCACAGCTAAACCGCGATCGATCGCTGGAATTAGCGAACCCTCCAAACTCGCAGTTCTAAACGGCAAAGTCAGATAACTTGCCAAACAAAAACGGCACATTTCTGGACAACTCCGAACCACTTCCACCATGTAAATATTTTCCCAAGCCGCTTTTTCTGTCACCACAGTGGAAGCAGATAAAGTATTGCCGCGATAAGTCTGTTTTTCAACCACACTGGGAATTCCCGAATCGACAGGCTGAATCGATTTAATACCCTCAGCCGCATCCAGATAAGTTACTTCGTACAAACTGGGGACGTAAACTCCCGGAACTTGGGCTAAATGCCGCAATTTAGTTTGTCTGTCGGCGGTACGGACTTCTTTACAAGCATCAATAAAACTGTCTATGAGATGTTCGCCATCTCCCAGCAAAATCACATCAAAAAAATCGGCAAAAGGTTCTGGATTAGCAGTAAAAACCGGGCCACCGCCGAAGACGATCGGATGATTATCAGTTCGTTTTGACGCCCAAATCGGAATTTCTAGAGATTCCAATAAATTGAGAATATTTACATAGTCTAGTTCCCAAGAAAGGGAAAATCCCAGTAATTCTGGATGTCGGGGAAGTTGTTCGCGGATATCAGTAAATAAACGGCCCACTTCAATATCCGCTCGCACAGCCAAAGTTGCCCACACTATCTGATAGCCGAGACTGGTAATCCCCACCGTGTACTCGTTGGGAAAAGCAAAAATAGTCGGGATAGCATCAGCCTCGGGGGTTGCTGGGGCAAATAGTAAGCGTTCTTGAGCAAATGGATTAGGAGTCATTCGATTTTAGATTTTAGATTTTAGATTTTAGATTTGGGAATTTAGATTTGGGAATTTAGATTTTAGATTTTAGATTTGGGAATTTAGATTTTAGATTTGGGAATTTAGATTTTAGATTTTAGATTTGGGAATTTATCCGACGGATAAATTCTGGATTTTCAACCAAAGTGTTTTGAAGGGGGAGCGAGTTTAGCATTAGCAATAAAGAATATAATTATAGCTCATAAATCACTCTAACTTTAAGTTGATACCTATACCTTCTGACAACAGACAACGGACAAATGACCGAAAGCAATTGGTGGCGAGGCCCCTGGCTTCCTTAGTGGATAAGCAAAAAAAATCTCCGCACCCGATAAACCTGACAACGGTACAACCGGTGCGTGGGTTAATCTAAAATCTAAAATCTAAAATTGATTAACTTGTTGAAAGTTACTCTGAAATAGAATTGCGATCGTCCTGAGTTCTCGGAGTAGTCGGAGTAGGCGGTGTACTGTTAAAAGTTGCAATCAACAAACAGATAATCCCAGCATTAATAAACACATCCGCCAGATTAAATACTGGGAACCGAATTATCCGAAAATCGATAAAATCTACAACATGGCCCGAAACAAATCGATCGATCCCGTTTCCCAGTGCTCCCCCCAAAATCAAACCGTAGCCAGCTTGTTCCCAGCGGTTAATTCGCGGCCCGAACCAAGCCAGCACTATCAATCCCACACTAACGCCCAAAGACAGCCAGCGCAACCAAATCGCCCCGCCATTGCTGAACAGACTAAAAGCCGCACCGGTATTAACAACATAAGTGAAGTGAAACACTCCGGGTAACAGCGGCTGTGTCTGCGGAGGAACCGTCAAGTCAAAATTTTGCACCACCCAAAACTTAGTCAGGTGGTCTAAAAATAAACTGATAACAGCAGCAATCCAGAACAAGGGATTTCTTTTAAAACGCATGAATTAAGCAATAGAATAGGGGGCATCGGGCATGGGATAATTTACTCAAATTTCGCTAATTATTGTCAGCAGAATGCCGTGCAACAAAGCAATCCCAGCCGCAGCGAGATGACTCTCCCGTTGGGCAATGATAGTATAACCTTATTTTGCACAATTACCAGTTACCTCATCCTTCATCCTTCATCCTTCATCCTTCATCCTTCATCCTTCTTCCTTCTTCTGTCTTCCGTCTTCCTTCATCCTTCATCCTTCTTCTGTCTTCCGTCTTCCTTCATCCTTCATCCTTCATCCTTCTTCCTGACATCCGTTACATCCCGTACATTGCTCGTTGCCGAACTTCCTTGGCAATTAATAAAACATCAAGCGGCGTAAAGTAAATGACAGCACTGCGATCGCACAAACTACCGCCAATTGTCCCGGCAGGGGATAAACCGAATATTTAAGAATCTCATCGAATAAAGGTGTTTTTTTTGCCGGAGGCAGCCAGTAAGTAAAAATTAGATAAATTAAGCCGATCGCGTGAACAGTGAACAAACCGCACAAACAGCTAAAAGCCATAGATTCCAGCCGCGAAGCCACCTTAAAAGCCACCCAGCCGCACACCCAAGCACCAGGCACAAAACCCAACAAATACCCAAAACTCGCTTCTTTGAGATAGCCGATGCCGCCGCCTTGAGAAAAAACTGGCCACAAAGTTAATCCTAATGCCAAATAGGCAATTTGCGAGAGAGCGGCAGCATTTTTCCCCCCCATGCAGCCTACTAGCAAAACGGCTCCAATTTGATAGGTAACACCTAAAGAGTAGGCCTGAAGTCCTCGATCGTCCCACAACCCAATCGGAATTGTGACCGATGCAGGCAAAAAAGTGCCTCCTATCGTCAGGAGCAAACCAATAACAGCCCAGATTAATTCAATAGGAGCAGGCATTATAGCAGAAGAAAGAAGGAAGACCGAAGTTGCAATCGACCGTTTATGTTTGTGCAATTAAGAACGTCCTAAGCGTCAGGGCGGTTGCTATATCATCAAACAGCATTCTTGACACTCCCCGTCCTATAAGGACGGGGATTCTTGGTTCAATGAGTCGCCATAACCTAGCAGGGTTTTCCCAACTAAACTAGAGGGCATCTCTCCCCAAGCGTTAATTTCGGCGTGCCCCGCCGTATTTTGGGCGCGTTTCAAGATGTTAATTGCTGCGTTGGTGTCTCGATCTGCCGAATACCCGCAATGCGGACAAATGTGCGTTCTAGTTGATAGAGACTTACGGACTTTTTTGCCACAATTCGAGCAATTCTGACTGGTATTGTGGGGCGATACAGCTACGGTTTTTGTTCCATAGACGCTCCCAAAATAATCCAACCACGTCCGAAACTTAGACCAAGCGGCATCACTAATCGACTTAGAGAGTTTTCGGTTCTTTACCATGCCCTGAACAGTTAAGTCTTCATAGGCGACCAAATCGTTAGATTGGACGTAACGGAGTGCCACTCTCTTGACAAACTCTTCTCGCTGCCTACTTACTCTTAGATGTTTCCGAGCATACCGATTTTTTGCCTTCTTGTAGTTATTAGATTGCGGTTTACCCTTTTTGAACTTTTTGGACTTTTTCCGGTTGGCGCGGTTTAATTGCTTTTCTGATTTGCGATAAAATTTAGGATTTTCGACTATCCCTCCCTCACTATCAGCCAAAAAGTATTTAATTCCGACATCAATTCCTACCGCAGGATTGGATGACTTGCAATCTTTGAGAGCGCTCCGAGGAGCATCGACACAGAATTGCACGTAATACCCATCACTACGTCGGACAATCCGTACCCTTTTAATTTGCTCTATCTGATAAAAATGCAAGTCTCGACTGCCTTTTAATTTCAGCATCCCGATACCTTTCTTATCAGTAAAGTTAATGCGTTTCCGGCCTGATGAAAGTTTCCAGCCACCAACCTTGTACTCGATCGAGCGACTGTTTTTCTTGAACTGCGGATAGCCCTTTTTACCCGGCTTTTTGTTTTTACAGTTGTCGAAAAACCGATTGATCGCGCGTTGGGCATTTTCAACAGCAGCTTGACAAGCATGACTGTACAAGTCTTTGACAAAGCCCAACTCTGCTCGCAATTGAGTGCAATATTTATACAGTTCTTTTCGGCCGACACCGCGATTGTCCATCCAGTACCGCAGGCATTTATTCCGAATAAATTGCCCCGTGCGAATAGCTTCCTCGATCTTGTGGTATTGTTGCTTTTTCCCGTAGGCTTTGAGCTCAAAAACTAGCATGGTTCGACCTTGGCAGGCTGCTGTCTCATACTACCATATATGTCAAAATAACCACCATTGTAGGGCTTTCTGGTTCTCAAGCCTGGATCTTGGGATAATTTAATCGGGAATTTTTCGCGATCGGGCGATCGACTGCTTGTTTCCGTAGTTATTTCTCTGCCCTTTATCTTATATATTTATTATTGTCAAGCTCATCAATAAGTTTGATAATATTAATTAATATTAAATTGGGATTAAGTGTAAAGATTCTTAACCTAACCTTTACTTTTGCGCGCTATGCTGATGCGGGACACCCCTATAACGATCGCAGATTTTTTATACCTATGCTTTTTCGTCTCAACTTGATTAATCCAAAGCGTCTGACTACAGCAATTACCGTAATGGCGATCGCCCTCAGTGTAGCGGCTTGCCGCAGTGACAGCCCAAACACGAGCAGCAGCCCCAGCCCCGGCGACACCGCAGCATCACCCGGCGCTTCCCCCGTTGCAGCCACCGGCACAGCGGAAAACACCAAACTCGCCCTAGCCTCAGACGTAGCCATCACCGCAGCCGGCGCCTCATTCCCCGCCCCCCTGTACCAACGTTGGTTTCAAGACTTCAACAAAATCAACCCCAAAGTACAAATTAACTATCAATCAGTAGGCAGCGGCGCCGGAGTCGAACAATTTACCAAAGGCACAGTAGACTTTGGGGCCAGCGACACCGGCATGAAAGACGACGAAATCGCCAAAGTTCCAGCAGATAAAGGCGTGCTCTTACTGCCCATGACAGCCGGCAGCATCGTCATCGGCTACAACCTGCCAGACTTAACCGAACCACTGAAACTGCCACGGGATGTTTACGCAGATATCTTCGCCGGTAAAATTACCAACTGGAACGATCCCAGAATTGCAGCGGCCAACCCGGGCGCTAAATTGCCAGACCAAGCCATCACCATCGTCCACCGTTCCGACGGTAGCGGTACCACCGCCGTCTTCACCAAACACCTGAGTGCCATCAGCCCCGACTGGAAAAGTGCAGTAGGCGACGGCAAAACAGTAGAGTGGCCCGTAGGCGTAGGCGCAAAAGGCAACGAAGGCGTCACAGCCCAACTCCTGCAAACCGTCGGCAGCATCGGCTACGTAGAATATGGCTACGCCAAAAACAACAATCTCAAATTTGCATCTTTGGAAAACAAAGCAGGCAGCTTTGTCGCACCTACCGACGAATCAGCTTCTCAAGCTTTAGCAACTGTGCCGATGCCGGAAAACCTGCGAGCATTTATCGAAGACCCCGAAGGCGCTCAATCCTATCCAATTGTCACCTACACTTGGATGCTCGTCCCCAAAACAGTTACTGACCCCAACAAAGCCAAAACCATCGAGGCAATGGTTGAATACGGCTTAAATGAAGGTCAAAAAGTTAGTTCCGAATTGGGCTACGTTCCTCTACCCCAAAGCGTTAAAGAAAAAGTAGCCGCGGCCGCTGACGGCATCAGCGCAGACTACAAGATTGAGGTTGCCAAATAGTAACTGTTGACTGTTGACTGTTGTCCGTTGTCAGAGGGAAAAAAGCCCTTCGGCATATTGCGCGTGCGGGTAAAAATCAGCAAGAACGAAGATAGATATTTCTGTGGGGCGGGTTTTACCAGAAATATTTGTTAAAAAGTCAGGGGATTAATAAATCCGCCCCTCTTCTATGTAACAATCGGTGCATCTGTGTAGGGGTGGGTTTGACCAGAAATACTTGTTGAAAAGTCAGGGAATTAATAAACCCGCCCCTCTTTGATTTTATTTATGGTCTTTCTTTCTGCTTCGTTCTAGCTTTTTCCGAAACAGGCTATTTTCGGCTACTATATATTTGGTTTTTTTTTCTATGATTTCAGATAATAACAGCGCTCGATCGCAGACCCGATCGCGCTCTCAAGCAGAAAAGTCCTTAGACCAAGGCTTTATCTGGCTGACGCGGATTTTGGGCATAGGAGTTGGTGTAATTTTGCTGGTAATCGCGCTCACCGTTGCTTATCGGGCTTTACCGGCGATTCAACAGTACGGTTTGGGCTTTCTGTTTGGCAGTAGCTGGAATCCGGTTAAGGAAGAGTACGGTGCGCTGCCGATGATTTACGGGACGATCGTCAGTTCGGCGATCGCGCTCCTAATTGCAGTACCATTAGGAGTAGGGACTGCCATCTTCTTAAGTGAAGATTTTTTGCCGCTGCCAGTGCGTACAGCTTTGGTTTTTTTAGTAGAACTTTTAGCCGCCATTCCCAGCGTAGTCTATGGTTTGTGGGGAATTGCTGTATTGATTCCCATTATTACCAGTCTCGGCAAGTTTCTCAACGGCACTTTCGGATGGCTGCCGATTTTTAGCACCCCGCCAGTGGGCCCGGGAATGTTACCAGCCGGAGTAATTTTGGGAATCATGACTTTGCCCATTATTACTGCTATCTCCCGCGACTCTTTGGCAAGTCTCCCCCCCGAATTGCGGCAAGCATCTTTAGGTTTAGGAGCTACTCGCTGGACAACAATTTTTAGAGTGCTCGTACCCGCAGCTTTTTCCGGCATTGTCGGCGGAATTATGCTCGGGCTCGGTCGCGCCATGGGAGAAACAATGGCTGCAACTCTGTTAATTGGCAATTCCAATCAGTTAAGTCTTTCTGTGCTAGCTCCGGCAAATACTATTGCTTCTCTGATGGCAAATCAGTTTGCAGAAGCCTCCGGGTTGCAAGTAGCAGCTCTGATGTACACTGGGCTAATCCTGTTTATTATGACACTGATTGTTAATATTTTGGCAGAGTGGATTGTTTCTCAAGTAAGAGCGAAGTACAACTAGAAGTTTGCTGCCATTTCCTACATTGTTTTAGTTTATGTCAAATAGCGTATCCGACGAGAATCGTTTAGTATCGAAAACAGGCAGTTTAAAAAAGGTTAAAAACAGCCCGCAAGCGCTGTTTAGTCTGGCGATGACTGTACTCGCTGGAGCTAGTCTGACCCTGACTCTGCTACCTTTGTTTGCAGTGCTTTCCTACGTCACGGTACAAGGTTTTAATCGCCTGAATTTAGACTTGTTTACCAAGCTGCCACCGCCGCCCGGACTATCGGGAGGCGGAATTGCTAATGCAATTGTTGGTACGTTAATGACCGTAGGAATTGCTTCTTTAATTGCTGTTCCTTTTGGTGTATTGGCCGCCGTTTATTTGTCGGAGTTCAGCAGTGGCCAAGTAGCTCGCTGGGTGCGCTTTGCTACTAATGTCCTCAGCGGCGTTCCTTCGATTATTGCCGGGGTATTTGCCTACGGTTTGTTCGTGGTAAATATGGGAGGTTTTTCGGCAATTGCAGGGGGTGCGGCGCTGGCTGTGCTGATGTTGCCCACGATTGTGCGGACTACTGACGAAGCTCTACAAATCGTCCCGCAAGATATTAGATGGGCGTCGGTTGGTGTGGGTGCTTCTAATTATCAGACGGTGTTGCAGGTGGTTTTGCCTGCGGCAATTCCGGCTATTTTAACGGGTGTGACTCTGGCAATTGCTCGCGCTGCTGGAGAAACTGCTCCTTTGATTTTTACGGCGCTCAATTCGCCTTTTTGGCCGGCAGGATTTGATAAGCCAACTCCGAGTCTTTCGGTTTTGGTGTACAACTTTGCAACGGTTCCTTTTAAGGCACAGAAAGAATTGGCCTGGGCGGCATCTTTGATTTTGGTGATTATGGTTTTGCTGACGAGTATTCTTTCTCGCTGGGCTACTCGCCAAAAAGTTTATTAATCAGTTGACAGTTGACAGTTGACAGTTGACAGTTGTTATTGGTCATTTGTCATTTGTAATTGGTCATTTGTAATTGGTCATTTGTAAAATTCGATTGGATTGTTACCTGTATGATGATGGATTTAGACAAGCAAACGGAAACAGTTTTACGGACAGAAAATATCAATATTTTTTACGGCGCTTTTCACGCGGTGAAAAATGTTTCAATGGAGATTCCTAAAAATCGCATTACTGCCTTGATTGGGCCGTCTGGCTGCGGCAAAAGTACAATTCTGCGATGTTTTAACCGGCTCAATGATTTAGTTAGCGGTTTTCGTTTAGAGGGTAGAATTGATTACCACGGTCAAAATCTTTACGATCCTGATATTGATGCTGTGGCGGTGCGCCGCAAGATTGGGATGGTGTTTCAAAAGCCGAATCCTTTCCCGAAGTCGATTTATGACAATATTGCTTACGGTGCGAGGGTGAACAATTATAAGGGAGATATGGATGAGCTGGTGGAAAAATCGCTCAGCCAAGCTTATTTGTGGGATGAGGTGAAGGATAAGTTAAAGCAAAGCGGTTTTTCTCTTTCGGGTGGCCAGCAGCAGCGTTTGTGTATTGCTAGGGCGATCGCGATTAATCCTGATGTAGTGTTAATGGATGAACCTTGCGCTTCTCTTGACCCGATTTCTACGATTAAGATTGAGGAGTTGATGCGGGAACTCAAGGAGAAGTATACGATTGTGATCGTTACTCACAATATGCAGCAGGCTTCTCGGGTTTCTGACCTGACTGCTTTTTTCAATGCTAAACTTTCTGACGATGGGAAGCGGTTTGGCTATCTTGTGGAGTGTGACAAGACTGAGGTAATTTTCCAAAGTCCAAAGGAAGAGTCTACTTTAGATTATGTGAGTGGCCGTTTTGGTTGATTCCGTGACAGGTTTTAACCTATCGCTACACAAACGAAGTCCCTTTCTAAGAGACTAAAAATATTGAATTTGCTGAGTCTGGTAGTGACAAAAAAAACCGCGTAAAACTTTTCTGAATTTAGAATCCCGCTTTCTTGGAGGAAGCGGGATTCTGGATTTTATGATTAAAAGCTCGATCGTACTTTTTGCAGATACAAGCCGCTGATTTTTGTGAAGAAATGCTCGAAGAGTTCACATATTCTTCATCCAATGCTTGAACAGGTTTTCTTTGACCATACTTTGCCGCATAACTTCGAGCAAGTATTCCTGAGCTTGGTCTTGGCTTAACCTTTTGACTTCTTCGCGCAGCACTTGAAGTTTGAACTGCTGTTCCATGCTGAGGCTGGTTGTAGGCATATCCATAAATCGCTCCTCCAGTTTGCTGAGATTGATGCGAAATTGATCGGAATGACGTTTCGCAGGATTTGTTGTGTCTCCTACATTGTAAACTATCATAACATTCGCTTGACAATATGTCCAAAGTAGACATTTTGAGACTAATTTGTGTAGCAAAAGTACATCTAAGTGGGGGGAGCTTTATCATAAAAAGGCGTAAAGACAGGGAAGCCTAAGCCAAAGGAGCTAGTTCGTATGGATGCCATGAAGTTTTTTCAAAGCAGTGCTGGGGAGTGGCGTTCTCAGCGCAGCACTCACCACCTCGCTTTCCGCCAAGCGGAGATTGGGGATTCAAATATTCAGGTAACAGCCCTGGCCGCAGATGACGCGCGAGTCGCGGAGATTTGCAAGATGCACGAAGTCGATCCGAGCCGGGCTGCTGGGGGGGCTTTTGTAACCTGGCACGGCTCGATGGCGTGGGATAAGGATGATGAGAATCATAAAGGGTCTACGGTGTTCGCGATCGTCCCCGATCCTGAAAATCCCCGGCAGGGCTTGATGTTGCGGGAACGGGGCTATGCGGAAATTGTGCCGGTGGCTGGCCGTTTTGAGATGGATGATGAGGATGGGCTGCTGCTGATTACGGAATACGAGACGATGAGTTCGATCGAGCGTTTTTGGTTTGCTAATCCGAACGTGCGGATGCGGACGAGTACGGTAAAGCGCTTTGGCGGTTTCAGCACATCGACTTTTTGTACCGAAATTCGGGTGCAACCCGACTCGGATGCAACATCAGAAGCAGCAGGAGCTCAAGTACCCGCCAGCGAGTTTTATTCGGCTCTGGGCTGGTAATTTGTAAGCTCGTTCCCCAGCTCTTAAGCTCGTTCCCCCAGCTTTGCCTGGGAATGCTTGGTCGGAGCCGTTTGCCTCCTGTTTGACGAGGCAGAGCCTCGCCGAGCAGCGTTCCTGCCCGCTTCCGGGGAACGAGCCTTCTTTCTGCATAACTTCCCTCTCCCCTCTTCCTTCTTCCTTCTTCCCTCTTCCGACTTCCCTCGGACTGACATCCGTTACATCCGTTACATCCCATACATTGCTCGTTGCCGAACTTCCCTCTTCCTTCCCGAAAGTCAACAAATGTTACAGATTGTTGCAAAAATTCAGGAAAATCAGATTTAGATTGCGGGAATCCCCTAATCTGTATGTTGGTTAGTTGTATCCGTTATGCTGGCAGCTCACGGTGTCAACTATTTCTGAAATTTGAGATAACGGAGATTTTAACGTGGCGCTACCTTTGATAAACTACGCCCCCAAAAGCCAAAACCAGCGCGTAGCTGGTTTTGAAACAGGGAGCGACGAGCAGCCCAGAATTTTCACAACTGAAAATGTGCTCTCGTCTGGAGACATGGAAAATTTGATTTGGGCTGGATATCGCCAGATTTACAGCGAACACCAAATCCTCAAGAGCAACCGCCAAAAGTCTTTGGAGTCGCAACTCAAGTTCGGCCAAATTACTGTGCGGGACTTTATTCGTGGTTTGGCGATTTCAGCTCCTTTCCTAGAGCGGAATTACCAAACTAACAGCAACTATCGGTTTGTAGAAATGTGCGTGCAGCGCATTTTGGGCCGGGATGTGTACAGCGAGCGCGAAAAGATTGCTTGGTCGATCGTGGTAGCAAATAAGGGGCCTCAAGGCTTTATTGACGAGTTGGTCAATAGCGAAGAGTACCTGGATAAGTTCGGCTACGATACAGTACCTTACCAGCAGCGCCGGATTTTGCCTCAGCGAGTTGGAGGGGATACTCCTTTCAACTTGAAAACGCCCCGCTACAGTGAGTACCACCGTTCGCAGCTTGGCTTCCCGCAAATCATCTGGCAGACAAGTGTCCGCCGTTTTGTTCCTCAAGAACAGCAGCCGAAAGCTGGCGATCCGTCGAACTATTTGGGTATGGCGCGCAATATGCCCATGCCTGCTACTCCGCCGCAGCGCGTGCCTCTGGCTAATATCAATATCGACACGATGGTTCCCCGTCGCCGGTAATTGATGCTGCCCTGATGCGATTATTTGTGTCGGGCCTACTGAATCGATCGGCTTTTAGGCTGAGAGAGTTTTGAGTCTTGAGTTTTGAGGTTTGAGTTTTTTACTAAACTTGGAATCCAAAATTCGGGACTCATAATTTTTGGGGAAAGAAGCAAGTTCGGCAACCAGCAATCTACAGAATTTAACCGATAAATATTAGACTTGAATTCAAGCCCTTTTTCGCTCTCCTATATTTAAATGTATCTGCGTTCATCTGAGTGCATCTGTTTCCATCTGCGGTTGCCCTCTTACGTCAAAGATTTAGGCAAGAAGTTTAATCAAGAAAAAAGGCAGGGGAAAAAAGGTTTATAGTAAGGAATTTAGTCATTAAAAAGGTAGAGGATCGGGTTCTGACGGTAAGAGACTTACGCCAGTATAAGCTGATAGGAGTCGATCAAAAATGTATTCAAAAGCTTCTTCAAAGTGTCTGGGTTCATCAATGAGAATCTTGAATTCGTGACCCCAAGGATAAACCGTGACAATGAAATTGTCAATAACTTTGTTAACACTCAAAGATATTTCGACTGTTTCGCGATCGCCCTTTTCGGGATTGTCGGGATTTTCGCAAATATCGATCGCACCATCAAAATACAGTATGCCATTGTCATCAAACTTCTGATTTTGGCTTGGAATCGGGCAGTCAAAATAATCGCTCAATTGCTTGATAAAAATTTCACTAAAATCCTGACAAGCTTCGCAGGATTCGCGGTATGCTTGCCGGGATGTGGCGTAAGCTTTGCAAATTTCCTCAAATTTCGACATAGAAATTACCAGTTTTAACTGCCCACAATATCAAATATTAGCTCGCAGGCGCAATATTTTTAGCAGCGTGTTGAATTGATCTGGTAAAGGTGCGATCGCCTCTATTAATTCTCCGGTTAGGGGATGCTGCAATGTCAGCCGCCATGCGTGGAGGGCTTGTCCGGTTAAATTGACGCCGATAGAACGGTTGGAACTGTACATCGGGTCGCCGACAATGGGATGTTTGATCTCCGCTGTATGCACGCGAATTTGATGAGTGCGGCCGGTTTCTAATTGATAGTGCATTAAGCAATAGTTGCCGATTCTTTCTTTGATTGTCCAGTGAGTAACTGCGGGGCGACCGCCTTTTTCTACTGGTACTACTGCCATTTTTTTGCGGTCTGTGGGATGCCGCCCGATGGGTAGGTCTATTGTGCCTGTTTCACTGCTGGGAGTGCCGTAAACTATGCCTAAATATTGACGGCGGGCGGTTTTGGTTTTGAGTTGGGCTTGCAGGTGTTGGTGCGCGATGTCGGTTTTGGCGATCGCGATCGCACCCGTTGTATCTTTGTCTAATCTGTGTACGATTCCCGGCCGCTGAACTCCGCCTATTTCTGCTAGGGGACAGTGGGCTAAGAGGGCGTTGACTAATGTACCGTCTGCGTGTCCGGCGGCTGGGTGGACGACTAATCCGGCTGGTTTGTTGATGATAATTAGGCTGTCGTCTTCGTAGAGGATGTCGAGGGGGATTGCTTCGGGCTGCAACTTTGTGGGCTGGGCTTCGGGTAATGTGAGGTGGATGCGATCGCCCGCTTTTACTGATATTTTTTTCGAGGTGCAGGTTTCGTCGTTGACTTTGACGTTGCCTTGTGATATGAGGCTTTGGATTCGCGATCGGGATAAGTCCGGTATCTGGTTTGACAGCCAAATATCTAATCGCTGATTGACATTACTGCGATCGAATTCCTCTGTATTTTCTACTGTGTAAATCTGTGCCGCAGTGTCTGTTTCTATCATTTACTTTTTACTATTTTTTGCCACTTTGGGCGCTTACGAATGGGGGGGGAGAAACCAGGTTTTTACGAGTTTTTAATCGTTCCCAGGCTGGAGCCGGGGAACCAGTTAATAATTAGCTTACTGCTTATACCGTAAGGTGCGCACTGCGCACCCTACATCAAGAATTTTTGCGTAATTTCTGTAAAGTAAAGTAAAGGCTTTCATTATAACATCTTTTAGTTTAGTAATACCGTAAGGTGCGCACTGCGCACCCTACATCAAGAATTTTTGCGTAATTTCTGTAAAGTAAAGGCTTTCATTGCTTATACCGTAAGGTGCGCACTGCGCACCCTACATCAAGAATTTTTGCGTAATTTCTGTAAAGTAAAGGCTTTCATTGCT
>NZ_JAUBUR010000006.1:175450-212765 GCF_036705485.1 Microcoleus sp. AT9b-C3
TATACCGTAAGGTGCGCACTGCGCACCCTACATCAAGAATTTTGGCGTAATTTCTGTAAAGTAAAGGATTTGATTATAACATCTTTTAGTTTAATTGTCAATTCTATCGACAATTGTCGCAGTGGCCACAGCGCATTGATGTAGCTTCCTTGGCAAACCCAAAAGCTTGCAGCAAAAATTGCCACCTGCACTCGCGATGTTTGAGATATTTTGCCATTTCTTCGGCTGCGGTAAAATTTAATTTTTCGCCTTTTTCCTGGGGAGATTTATCGATCGCATAATTAAAAGGATCTTGCCATGTTAATTGTCCGCTGCTGTGCAAGATTGAAAGGGCGATCGCACTTTCGGGAAATTCGCGGGAAACTGCTTCTATATCGCCTTTAACTGGCAGTTTTTTGACCAATTGCTGAGCTTCTCGATATTGCGATCGCAATTTATCTTGAAAAAATTCCTTTCTTTGTTTATCTTCAGGATAAAGCAAACCCGTAGGTTCGCTAATCAATGTCAGGGCGATCGCTGATTTGCCGTCGCGTCCGCCTCTACCAATTTCCTGAATGTATTCCGATAATAGCAAAGGTGCTTGAAAGTGAACAACCCACCGGACATCGGGCTTATTAATTCCCATCCCGAATGCTGACGTACAAGTCACGAATTTAATATCATTGTTCAGCCAAGCTGTTTCTATTTTTCGTCGTGATTCTGGACTCAAACCTGCATGATATGCTGCTGTTTCATAACCTGCTGCCTCCAACAAATTCGCCAAGTTTTCGCTATCTTTTCTAGTGCGGACATAGACTAAACCAGCTTGTTTTGGTCGAGCTTTAATAAATTTTAATAACTGCTGCTTGCGTCCCCGCGGCGTCCAGACTGTTTGCACTTGCAGGTGCAGGTTAGAACGGTAGGGACTTAGGAGAAATGCTTCGGGTTTTTGCAGTTGCAAGACATTTTTGATTGTCTGCTGTGCTTCCGGGTTGGCGGTAGCGGTGAAAGCGGCGATCGCAATTTTACTGTTTGCTGGTTTAGCTTTCAACAAAGCAGATCGCACTGTTCCCAAACGGCGGTAAGCTGGTCGAAAAGTATCACCCCACTGCACTAAACAGTGAGCTTCATCTAATATTAAACCGTTGATTTGGATGTGCGGCTGACTGATAATTTCCCAAACAGGTTTGCTGAGTAACGTTTCGGGAGAAAGGTACAGCAATCTTAATTTGTTTTGTTGCAGCGATTGCAGAGTTTGTCGGCGCTGCGCTGTTGGCAATTGACTGTGGAGGAGGGAAGCGGGCAGATTGCGATCGCGCAATTCTTGCACTTGATTTTCCATCAGTGCGACTAACGGCGAAACTACCAAAGTTAAGCCTGTTTGTAACAAAGCTGGCAGTTGAAAGCAGATTGATTTGCCACCACCTGTCGGCATAATTATAATTGTATCTTTTCCGGCTAATAAACTACCGACGATTTCTCCTTGGGGCGGTCGAAAGTCGTCGTATCCCCAGATTTTTTGGAAGGCGGCGCGGGCTTGATTTAATGATATTGGTTCTGGTTGGTATTTCATTTGATTTATCCCCAAATCAGACGTAATGTGAGCAGTGCGTGCCCTACATAATTAAATTTTGTGTAAGTCCTGATGCAACAATAAACTGGGTGGCTGGTTTCATAGTATGCAAGTATCGAGCAGAATAAGTGTTAATTTAATAACAGTTAATAATTTTAGTTTTTGAATTATGAACGCAAGCACGTTAAGCGAAGTTTTCAGCTATCGGCAAAAGACTTGTGACCTTTTCGATACAGCGGGGGCGGTAGATGCGGTGCATGAAGATGGTTTTGCGCGGATTCCTGGTGTACTCAGTCCGTCGGAAGTGGCGCAAACCAAGGAAGCACTCGATCGCCTGCAACCCTTCGGACTCGATGGTAGCAGTTGGAGTGAATTGAACCAGCATTTTAAGTGCGTTTTTAATCGCGATCGGCTGTGGCTTTCCTATGTCGATCGACCGGGAATAATTGAGTTAGCCGAAGCATTAATGGGCAACGATTGCCACATTATCGGGATGACTGCGTGGAAAAGCGGGCCCGGTTATGATGGTTGGCGCGTCCACGTCGATCAGGTATTTGTACCCGTACCCGAAAGCGTGTTTGCCGATGGCACTTTTCAACTGCCAGTATGGATTTGTACAGCCCATTTCTATCTCAGCGACATCGCAGAAGACCTCTGTCCTACCTACATTATTCCTGGCAGCCACAAATCTGGTCGAAAACCCGATCGCGGAGAAGAAACTTGGAACGGACACTCCCCAGAACCAGTTTTGTGCAAAGCAGGAGATGTGCTGTTTTTCCGCAGTGAAATTTGGCACTCCGGCGGTAAAAATACGACGACAGATAAAACTCGCTACTTACTGCAAGTGCATTATTCCCACCGCAACATCGCGCAGAAATTTTCGCCTTGGCCGTGGCAGTTTAACCCCGAAATTATCGCTACCGCTACTGAACGGCAACTGCGGCTTTTAGGGAAACATCCTGAGTCAAATTACGGTTGAAATATATGATTAATTTGAGACTTAAATTGCCTTCATTGCCTCGCCCTAACAGGCAATTATCTGCGTTTATCTGTGTTTATCTGCCTAGCATCTGCGGTTGATCGGCTTTATCAAAGATTTATGTAATTGCTCGTCTATTTTAGATTTTGAGTTTTGGATTTGAGACGATCATCCATTCTAGAACCCTGCGAATTCCCGAATATCTTCAGCAATCCAAAATCCAAAATCCAAAATCTAAAATCGCCTAAGATTGACCGTCACGGCGACCGAGCTCGTACACGCCGCCGCCAATACAGGCGATCGTACCCATAGATACCGCCCAACCAGTGCCCAGAGACAATTCGACCCCCCAATTGCACAATCCGCCCACAATCAAAAAGGGCAAAATGCTCAACAGCGAAGCGTAAAAGGCATTTTGGGCTTCTCTGGCTTGGCGGGTTCTTTCAAACTCGGCTTCTGAGGTGTAGAGGGATCTCTCGGCAAAATTCATCCAGCGGTTGAGTTGCAGGATTACCCATTCTGTGAGGGGCGACAGGCCCCAGTACAGGGCCAAAGACCACAAGGACGCACCGGCGATCGCAGTTGCGTCTATGGCAAAGCTAAAAGGAAAAATTTCAGTAAGCATTGCTTGATGTTTGTAATGAATTTGAGATTTTGGATGTCATCCAAAATCCCCGAACTTAACTATAGTGTCAAGCAAAAGCTCGATCGAATTCAACCGCAGCACGAATTCCTCGACCAATTTTTTTCGCTCGCCCCTGGGCATTTACCCGGAAGCCTTGACACGGGTTTTGGATGGAGTAAGATACACGTTGTTATTAAACTGATTCGCGATCGCGGGTAGAGCTCAAAGCCAATCTTGCAGCGAATTGGCATAACTTACATCTTGCACCTCAGAAACGGGCTTTCCGGCCCACCCCACCAAGAATGATTTTTTTGTGGGGTTGGCCGGAAAGCCCGACCCTGAAAGCTTTATTGACAAGGGTGCAAGATGGGAGCCTAACAGACAACGCAAACTCCCACACACATTTAACTTTGAGCCGTGAAAAAAATCCTGCAAGACTCTAGAGGCCCGCTGACGGTAAAACGCTTTTTTCGTTTCAGACAGATGCTGCTGCTGGCACTTTCGATCGGCATTGTTTTGATCAGCCCTTATTTGCAGCAGCAGGTGGTCAAAGCTCAGTCAGGCTTACCAAGCAGAGTAGCGACGGGTAATTTGTGGCAAGAAGCTTCTTTTCCAGTCGAAAACTTTGAAACATACACTTCCCCCTTCGGCCCCCGTGGCGGGGATTTTCATTACGGTTTGGACTTGGCAGCCCCCGAAGGCAGCTATATCCGCAATTGGTGGGGCGGGCAAATTGTGGAAGTTTGGGAAGATGGCCGGTGCGGCACTGGTATGGTGGTGCGATCGGGAAATTGGGAACACATCTACTGTCACCTCAGAGGCCGAGTGCTAACAGCTAACGGCGGGCGTTATTATACCGATAGCGAAGGTACCTTGCAAATTTGGCAAGGTCAAACAGTGCCTGCGGGTGCGAGAATTGCCAGAGTTGGGATGACCGGCCGCACGAGTGGGCCTCACTTGCACTGGGGATTGAAGTACGGCGGCCGCTGGGTAGACCCGGCTTTGGTACTCCGGGAAATGTACGCGCAACAATCTTAAACAGTTGACAGTTGACAGTTGACAGTTGACAGTGGTCAGTTGACAGTTGATAATCATTACTAATAATAATATATTGTCCGGTTAAACACTTGTAATTGTGACCGTAGAGAAGCAATCGCAGAAACATTGCGATTGCTTCGTTTCACTCCCTGCGGACATATCGTAAGTGATTAGGCGGACATGATATAACTAATGACCACTGACCACTGACCACTGCCAACTGCCAACTGCCAACTGACTCTTTACGTTGGTGCCAGCTCTTTCTTGGTCAACTCGGTGTACCGCTCGACAATTTGGCGGAATTCATCGCCGTCGATCGTTTCTTCATCCAACAGCACTTCGACAAGTTTGTCTACCAAAGCACGGTTTTCCCGGATAATCCGGCGAGCTTCTTCGTAGCAGTTAAAGGCAATTTCCCGGACTTGCCGATCGATCTTAATTGCCATTTCTTCGGAATACTCCGATCGCGAATTCCAGTTCTGGCCCAAAAACACCTCATTGTTCGGACTTTCAAAAGCCACAGGCCCCAAATCCGACATTCCGTAAAGCGTTACCATCTCCCTCGCGAGACTGCTAACTGCTTTGATATCGCCGCTGGCACCCATAGTTACTTCAGCATCGCCGTAAATTTCTGCCTCTGCAGCCCGTCCCCCCAAAGCTACTGTAATTCGGCTTAACAGCCAAGCCCGACTCATCAAACCTTCGCTGTCGATCATTTCCTCGTCGATCACGTACTTGGCAAAGCCTCCGATACCGCCGGAACGCGGAATGATCGTTACTTTTTCTAGCGTGTCGGTATTTTTGAGCATTATTGATACTAGGGCGTGTCCGATTTCGTGGTATGCTATGAGCCACTTTTTCTTGCTGTCGAGCAGCGGGTTAAGCGTGAGCCCGATCGTGATCCTGTCGATCGCGTCGTGAACTTCTAAGTTAGTAATCGTGTCTTTGCGACGCCGCGCTGTAAGAATAGCTGCTTCGTTGAGCAAGTTTGCCAAGTCGGCGCCGGAAAAGCCGGGAGTGTGGCGGGCGATCGTTTCTAGGGCAACTTCTGGGTCGAGTTTTTTGTTGCGCGCGTGAACTTGCAAAATCCCCAAACGCCCTTTGTAACTGGGTAAATCTACCGTTACTTGGCGATCGAACCTGCCTGGCCGCAGCAGGGCGGTATCGAGTACGTCCGGGCGGTTAGTAGCTGCAATCACAATCACGCCACTGTTACCCTCAAAGCCATCCATTTCTGTCAGCAACTGGTTGAGAGTTTGTTCGCGTTCGTCGTTGCCGCCGCCGATACCAGCGCCGCGCTGCCTTCCTACGGCGTCTATTTCGTCTATGAAGATGATGCAGGGCGAATTTTCTTTAGCTTTGCGGAACAAGTCGCGGACGCGGGAGGCGCCAACTCCGACAAACATTTCGACAAATTCGGAACCGGAAATCGAGAAGAAGGGGACGGCTGCTTCGCCTGCGATGGCTTTGGCCAGCATTGTTTTGCCGGTTCCTGGAGGCCCGATTAACAGAACTCCTCTGGGAATTTTGGCGCCGATGGCGTTGAACCGTTCGGGTTTTTTGAGGAAGGTTACGACTTCTTGCAGTTCTTCTTTAGCTTCTTCGATGCCTGCTACGTCGTCGAACATCACGCCGGTTTTGGCTTCCATTTGGAAACGAGCTCTGGATTTGCCGAAGTTCATGGCATTTCCTTGAGATTGGGTCGATCGGCGCAGGATTGCCATCAACACTGCCAACACTGCAAAAATCACTAGCAAGTTTACTACTAAACTGACTGCCGCGGCGTTGTCGGCTGTTTGTTTGACTTCAAAGTCAATCTTTTTGGCGCGGATTTGCGAGTACAGTTCTCGGTTGTTGTAGTCGAACAGACTAACTGATTGGGTTTGATCGCTTTTTTGATTTTTTAGCCTAACCTTGGCAATTTTTTGAGTTTCGTCTACTTCGACTCTACTGACTTGCCCTTTTTCTATGTTGTCGATCAGTTGGCTGTAACTCATGGTGTTTGGCGCGCTGTCGGCAAACACCGGGGTCGAGAGCAATATTCCTTGAGAAATCACCAAACTGCCCAGGATGCGCCAAAGATTCCGTCCTGGAATTGATTTTTTAGGATTCTGGCTCGACTTGTCTTTGTTTACAGCTAGATGCCCCAGCCATGCGTGTTTCCAAGAATTTTTCATATTGCTTTGCCCAAGGTTGAAGACTGCCAAGATTGACCGCTTGTGGTTTGCTACGTTCATTTATTTTAACAAGATGGCGGGTGTTGAATGGGTTTATCTCTCGCGGGCATCTTAAGAGGCCCCTCAAGAGCGGGGTTTGGAATCCACGCCTCCTCAAGAAACCGGGTTTTTTACCTAATCTGCGGGCTATAACCCAGGATTTTGCTCAAAAAACCCGGTTTCTTGGTCCCCTCCCTGAACTTACCCACGGCTCCTCAAGAAACCGGGTTTTTTACCTAATCTGCGGGCTATAACCCAGGATTTTGCTCAAAAAACCCGGTTTCTGGGTTCCGTCGGTAAATCTCAAATCTCAAATCTCACATCGATATCTGCGGGCTATAACCAAGGATTTTGCTCAAAAAACCCGGTTTCTTGGCCCCCTCCGTCAATCTAAAATCTAAAATCTAAAATCTAAAATCTAAAATCGATTGACAGTTGCCGATCGAACTTGCTATGTTAATCATACTCGTAATGAGTACGTTTTAGTAAATCAGTTATGGTTTTTAAGCTTTATGGTAAAAATTGTCGGCATTGGTGGAAGTTTGCGGGCTGGCTCCTACAGCCAGTTAGCGTTGAAGGTGGCAGCAGAACGGGCGCAAGCCCTGGGCGCGGAAGTTGAAATCTTCGATTTGCGATCGCTCAATCTGCCCTTCTGCAATGGCGAGAATGATTATATTGATTACCCGGATGTGGACAAGCTGCGAAATGCGGTTAAGCAAGCCGACGGGTTGATTTTGGCAACGCCGGAGTATCACGGTAGCATCAGCGGTGCTCTCAAGAATGCCTTGGATTTGATGAGTTTTGAGCATTTGGACGGGAAAGTTGCGGGTGGGATTAGCGTTTTGGGAGGGCAAGTTAACAACAACGCACTCAACGATTTGCGCGTGATTTTGAGATGGGTGCACGCTTGGGTAATTCCCGAACAAATTGCGATCGGACAAGCTTGGAAAGCTTTTAGTCCTGATGGTAAATTGTTGGATGAAAAACTGTCTGAAAGGTTCGACGAATTTGCTCGGAGTTTGGTAGAAAATACTCGGAAATTGCGAGAAATTTAGTAATTTTATCTCATGACAAATGCAGTCCGGGACGCAACTGGCCTATTCTTCGGATGCCTCAGTTGCAATAATTGCTCGATTTGAAGAGGTTTTGTCTCTAGTAGAGTACCCGACAAGCTGTAATGTTAACAGTTAACAGTCAACAGTCAACAGTCAACAGTTAACAGTCAACTGAGTTAAAATGGCATATCGATCATGTCTCCGAAAGGATGGGGTACGTCGATCGGCATTCTTCCGGGTTTTGACTCATATTTGTCTATCCACTTTTTGGCCAATTCCAAAGCTTCCTCCTCAGTCTTGGCATTTTGGACGGCGACGTGGCGGTTGCCGCGACTATCCCAAACCTCGACGTAGAAGACTTTCTGGGATTGAATAATCCAACCTTTATAAGTGTCTGCTGGTTCCATAGTTAGAATCCTAAAATAATCGGGCGGGGAGTTCCACTGGCGAGCTCATTGTAAATATTGCCCTGCATAAAATGAATTTTACGGGGGTTTCTATAGTATTTTTGGAAAAAAGTCAGTTTTACGGTTAACCTCATGACCCGACTCCTGAAGCAATTATTTAACTGGAGAAAATATCTCCAACCTTTGGCGGCGACGATCGCGATCGCCCTAATCGCATCCCAGATGGCGGTATTGCCGGCATTGGCGACTGGCGTTTACGAAATCCCACTGTTGTCGGCGGGCGATCGAACTTGGGTGTTCGACAAAGGCGACGTGCTCAGCCGCAGCAGCGAAAGCAATATCAGCAGCGTGCTCGACAACCTGGAAAACAAAACAGGGAAACAAGTCAGATTTGTCACCATCCACCGCTTAGACTACGGCGAAACGGCTGCCACTTTCGCCGACCAACTGTTTGAACAGTGGTTTCCCGCAAAAGAAGACCAGACTAATCAAATTTTACTCGTTCTCGACACTGTTACCAACAGCGCGGCAATTCGCACCGGCGAAGGGGTTAAATCCCTGCTAACCGATGAAATTGCCCAGAGTGTAGCTGGGGAAACCGTGCAAGTGCCGCTGCGGGAAGCCAATAAATACAACGAGGCATTTTCGGCTGCAAGTACGCGCATTGCAACTGTTTTGTCGGGCGAACCAGATCCGGGTCCTCCTGAAGTTGTTGACAACATTCAAGTTGAAGGCACGTTTAAAAAAGCTGAAGAAACAGATCAAGGCAATGCCACAGTTGTTGTGGTTGTGCTGTTGGTGTTGGCGACAGTGATTCCGATGGTGACTTATTTCTGGTATCAAGGTTTTTCGTAATCGGTTGCTGTTAAATTCGATCGGTTGCCGTTTGGTCAAGAAATTAAGGCAGGGCTGCACTAATCTTGAACGTATTCTCGATCGCTCAACAATGCAATTTCTGCCCGTACAAATTCCCGTCCCAGATAAGCCGCGTGATCTAACATTGTCACCGGGCTGGGGCGGGTTTCTTCTAGAATTTTGACGCAAAGTTCTTTGGCGGTTCTGCCGGTAAAAAGTGTGACCTCTGTGCGTTCTACTTTGCCACGGGCGGGGATGGGTTTACCAGTTTCGGGATCGACGGCGAGGCCTCGATCGTCGATGATGTTGGTGAAATGTTTGGCGCAAATTAAGCTGGTTTCGCGATCGAGATAGATGATGAAGTAGCCGCCGGGATCGAGGTCGAGGTGGCGTTTGGATAGCTTGTCATCGATGGCGGTGAGATTTTCTAAGGTTTGACTCATGGTTGGTGAAAGGAAGTAAACAATAGCTATATTTTTTTGGCTATTTCTAGTTTAGTCGGCTGCGGGACAAGTTTGGGAGTTTTTGGGCGATCGACATTCTACACGATATCTGTAGGGACAGGGCATTGCCGTGTCCGGCGCGCGGTTTTTGTTTAAATTAGTATTATGAACCGCAGAGAGCGCAGAGAACGCAGAGTGAAAGAAGAGAGAGAAACCAAATATGTTATCATGGTGTTGAGGATGTTTTAGGATTAAGTTATAAATGAAATTTATAGATTTATTTTCAGGAATAGGAGGTTTCCGACAAGCATTTGAAAATACAGGCTTTGAATGCGTTTTTTCCTGCGAAATTAACAGCAAATGCCGACAAGTTTATACGGAAAATTTCGGTGAGGTTCCTTTGGGAGATATCAGTAAAATTAATTCCGTCGAGTTAGAAGACTTTGATATTTTAGTCGCCGGGTTTCCGTGCCAACCTTTTAGCATCTGCGGCAAAAAGCTGGGTTTTGAAGATACTAGAGGCACACTGTTTTTCGAGATTTGTAAAATTATCAAAATCAAGCAGCCTAAAGTTATCGTTCTCGAAAATGTCAAGCACTTAATCCACCACGACAAGGGAAATACCTTAAAAGTAATTATTGCCAGTCTTGAAGATTTGGGATACAGCGTGAATTACAAAATGCTGAATGCTAAAGACTTTGGAATTCCTCAACATCGTGAAAGAATATTTATTATTGCAACTAAAGGTAAACCCTTCAATTTTTCTCGGCTTAAAACCCAGTTGACTCCAAAACTCAGGGAATTTCTAGACGAGACAGGGGATTTTGAAATATTGGACAAATCAGAGTATACTTTAATTGAGTCTCCGAGAAAGCAAGATTCGGGACTGGTATTTGTAGGTTACAGAAATAAAGGTACTTGGAAAACTGGGGTGCGGCCAAATACAGAACATTTATCGAGGGTTCACAGACAGCCTAATCGCATTTATTCGGTAGATGGAGTGCATCCAACAATTCCTTCGCAAGAAACATCTGGCAGGTTTTTTATCTACATTCCTGAGCCAGATATGGTGAGAAAGTTGACGCTGAAGGAATGTTACCGTCTTATGGGTTTTCCTGAAGATTTTAAGAGTTATCCGAGTGCGGGGGAAAGTTACAAGCAAATTGGGAATTCGGTTTGTGTCCCAGTGGTGGAGGCGATCGCGCAAGAAATATTAAGTCAAAATTTGTTATCCAACGCACTTCATCCTGTAGAAAAAAATGCAATATCTGAACAACTTGTTTCACTATCTTGACGAAGATTCCCATATAATTCGAGACTGTCTTGCCAACAAAAGTGCAAGCTCATCAGCCCTTGGACGATTATCTTCACGATAGGGCAAGCCTATAATACTCCCATGAGATGAAGAGTCACGTACTACATTTAGACCGAGTTCTCGAATTCCGCCTACATTAATGCTAGCAACTCCTTGACAATTTTTCTATGCACTCAAAGATTGCTCTATGGAAAAATTGACAGAAATACCTTGTTCATTTAGACGTTGGCGCAAATAGTAGGCATCCGATTTGACGATCGATCTATCCCGATCTATCCATCCTTTTCGGAGAGCTCGGTAAACAAGTGTATGATCGGGTAAATGTTCAAACTCTGATGCACTCGCTGAAGATTGTTCTATCCTATTTTGTTGAACCACTGCAACCAGTCCACTAATGTTGATGATGAAACGATATCTTCGACCGCATTTTCATTATTTGCATGGTGATAAATGTCAACTGGTTGCTCAGCACTGAAGGGACAAAAGAGGCGCACTGTACGATCTGGTTCTAAGCTTGTCCAATCTAGTGTAATACTGCCTTGGTCATCTGTACCTGTTGAGGCTTTTGGAAAACTGTTTCCCATGCTATCGTAAGCTTCTACAACTAAGTTCATAGCTGTCCTGAAAGCATATTCAGTCGGTCTCAAGATTCCGTACTCATCCTCTTCTTCTAAATCTAAAAGCTCGATCAGACGTTCAACCGTGATTCGGAAATTCAATAAACCGCTATTGCTACTACTATCAGTAATCTGTTCCTTGGCTACAGTCATAAGATTCCATCCCTTTTAGGCGATCGCTAATTTTAGCCTAACACACCCAATTATAGGCAATACAGATGTTAAACAATTTTAGCATGAAGCAAGCGCTAACTTTCAGCTATAATATAAGTCACCCAAGATAGATATAGTTGTCATGGAAGAATTACTCACCTTAAAAAGCTTACTGCTAAAAGGGGATATACCTGGGTCATTAGCTATAGTTGAACAACTAGAAGAAATGAGCAAAAAAGACATCATTAAAACTATTCGCAGCTATGGAGTGATTTTACTATTGCATCTGATTAAACAGCAAGCTGAAAATCGCACCACTCGCTCTTGGGATGTCTCGATTCGGAACTCGGTTCTAGAAATTCAGGAGGAAAATAAGCGGCCGAGAGGCGGGGGATTTTACTTACCTCTAGAAGAGTTACTCCTTGTTTTAGAAATGGCGTATCGACAAGCTATTAACAAAGCTTCCCTAGAAGTGGAAGAAGGGCGTTATGAACCAAGAGAATTGTCGCAGTTAGTGAATCAAGAAGCACTTATTAATCAAGCAATAACTTTAATTTCACAAGAAGCTGAAGATAAGGACTAAAGTTACCCAAAGTCAGGAGACGGCAATGCCGTCTCCTCGATTTTTGTAAGGACACGGCAGTGCCGTTTCCCTACTTGATTAGGCGGGAACTTGGATTTTTTCGGTGCCGGCAAGTTCAAAGGCTGCGTGAATTGCTTTCAAAGCAGTTACTCCTTGTCCTTCATCAACAACGCAGCTAATTTTAATCTCGGAAGTGGCAATCATTTGAATGTTGATTTGCTGGCGGGAAAGCGCTTCAAACATCCTTGCCGCTACTCCCGGATGCGCTACCATCCCGGAACCGACAACGCTAACTTTGGCGATTTGTGTATCGACTGCTACTTCGCCCCATCCAAATTCGGGGGCGGCTTTTTCGAGGGCGTTTTTAGCAGCTTCGGCGTCAATTTGTGCTACGGTAAATGCAATGTCGCGAGTTAATATGCCGTCGATATTGTGGCAGCGCTGCGACTGAATGATTGTGTCTACGCTGATATTTTCCTCGGCTAAAAGTCCGAACAGTTTGGCTGCTACTCCGGGTCGATCGGGCAATTGGCGAATTGCTAGACGCGCTTGATTGAGATCTAACGCAACGGCGCGGACTGCGGGCGGTTTTTGGGAGGAGGAACGCAGCCCAATAGGGGAGTTGGCAACATCAAATGTTTTGCAGAGTTCGGCAACTGCCCGATCGCAATCTTCGGCATCTATCGCACAACTAACTTTTACCTCGGAAGTGGAAATCATTTGAATGTTAATTCCTGCATCCGCTAAAGTCTTAAACATCTGCGCGGCTACCCTCGGACGACCGATCATTCCCGCACCCGCAATGCTAACTTTAGCTATTGGCCTTTCTTCTGCTTTCACTTCCGGTTCTCCCAATTCGGGGCGAGAATTCTTGCCGAGGGCGGGGATAATTGCATCTGCAACCGCAGTAGCTTGTTGCAGAGATTTTCGCGTCACGGTGAAGGCAATATCGTTAGTATTTCCTTCATGAATTGACTGAATAATTAAGTCTACATCGAGGTTTTGCTGCGCGATCGCACCAAACAACCGCGCAGCTACGCCGGGGCGATCGGGCAAACGCAGCAGCGACACCCCCGCCTGATCTAAGTCAAATTCCACCGCATCGACCGCTTTTGCGAGCTCCAAGCCCTCCAAAGGCCGGGGTTGCGGTGGGGGGGACACTACACGGGTACCGGGGGCGTCACTCCAGCTAGAAAGCACTACCAGCGGTACGCCGTAATTCTTGGCAATTTCTACAGCGCGCGGGTGGAGGACTTTGGCGCCCAAACTCGCCAATTCCAGCATTTCGTCGCAAGTGATTTCGTCCATCAATTGCGCGTCGGCAACCAAGCGCGGATCTGTTGTCAGAATTCCGGGCACGTCGGTATAAATTTCGCATCTGTCGGCCTGCAGCGCTGCAGCCAAGGCTACTGCGGTTGTGTCGGAACCGCCGCGGCCCAAGGTGGTAATTTCCAATTCTCCGGCATCGGCGATACCTTGGAAACCCGCAACCACAACAACTTTACCGCTTTTTAACTGACTCTCCAGCCGATTGGGGTCAATTCGCAAAATCCGGGCGCGGGTGTGGGCGGCTTCGGTGACAATGCCGACTTGGGCGCCGGTGAGGGAAATTGCGGGCTGTCCCATTTCCTGCAATGCCATGCTTAAAAGTGCGATCGAGACTTGTTCCCCAGTGGAAAGCAACATATCCATTTCCCGCTTGTTGGGATTTGCGGAAATTTCCTTGGCGAGTTTAACTAAACCGTCGGTGGTTTTGCCCATCGCCGAAAGTACGACAACGAGAGAGTTGCCAAGCTGTGCTGTTTTTACAACTCGTCGGGCTACCTCCAAAATGCGATCGACTGTACCAACCGAGGTGCCGCCATATTTCTGAACAATTAGTGCCATAGATTCTACACAAAGCTACAAAATACTTATCAAATAATACAAGCAGCTTCTGGATGAGAAACGATAATTTTTAAAATTTCCATACTGCCAACCGGAGCAAACAGAAAAAATATCTGCGTAAACGACAAAAAATATGTGGTAGGGGCGGGTTTTACCAGCCCTTTAAATCTCTCACACCAATAATTTAATAAACCCGCCCTCTTGATTCTGATTTTAGCCTCCTTCTAGCTCTCGCAAACGCGCTTCTAAGGCTTGAATTCGCTGCTCGGCTTCTATTCGCCTTTGCCGTTCTTGTTCTGCTTCTGACTGCGCTTGTTCGACTGCCAATTCCGCTTGTTCGGCTCGTTCATCAGCAGCCAGCAGCAAATTCCCCTCAGCATCCCACCAGCGCATCCAAGGCAGTTCTACGCCTTGATAAACCCCTTGCCAAATGCCTAATTCCAATCCCATTGGCTCGATTTGGTAATGTCCGCGCTGATTTTCTGACATTAACTCAAATCTATCTTCCACCAAATGATAGCATTCTATTTGGGCTTTTTTGACTTCATAAATTCCGTAAAACGCAGGTCGAATAATCCGCTCGTAAATCCAGAATTGGCCTTTTTTGGGAGTTTTATCTCTTTCTTCACTGCCATCTCCAGAAACAAACTCTAGTATGATTAACGGCGGCATTAATTCTTTCCACATGACATAGGAACGCCGCATATTTCCGTCGAGAATTGGCGGCACTTCGGGGACGTAAAACCAATCCGGTGCTTCAGCTCCTCTGGCTAGGGGTTCTGGGGGTTGCGGGACTCGCCAATAAATGCCGGAATCTTGACCGATACAATATTGTCCGTCGGGATGAAGTTGGTCTAAAATGGGTCGAACAGATGTTGTTAACAGGATGCTTTGAGGGAGTTCTTGAAAGTTTTTCACAAAAGTACCGTCGGAGTCTGGTAATTGAGTGTGGTCTGGGAAATCTGTTGCTATAATTTCTGGTTTTTCGGTGACACTCATGTTGACCTCTTGAATGTTGAAAAATTTTACTTATAATTGGTGAATGAGAGATTAAGGCTATTAGGTCATTGGAAACCTCGGATTGCTATATAGAAAAATTTCAGAAATATGAGTAAGTACAAGTTAATTATTTTTGACTTCGATGGCACTTTGGCAATTACTCACAAAGCTATTGTATTTTGCTTTACTAAAACTTTTGAAACTTTCAATATTACCCCGCCTACTTCTGATACTATTATAGGTACGATCGGCATCAATTTACCAAATTCTTTTAAAATCCTCCATCCGGCGATCGAGGAAAGCGCAATTCCCGAATGGGTTGAAACTTACCGCTCTTATTATCGGGCGGAAGGTGAAAAGCAGGTAGAGTTATTTACCGGGACAAAGCAAGTCTTGCAGTTGGCGCGTCAGTCGGGATTGAGCCTGGGAGTGTTTAGCAACAAACACGTTAGTTTTGTAAATTTGTTCTTGCAAAAATTAAAAATTCACAGTTTTTTCGATCTAATTTTAGGTGACAACGGAGAAATAATTATGAAACCCAATCCTGCGGTTTTTAACTCGATTATTAAACCACTGTTCCCGGAGTTGGATAACAGTCAAATTTTAATGGTGGGCGATACAGCGATTGATTTGCTGTTTGCTAAAAATGCTGGGATAGATGTTTGTTGGGCGGCTTACGGATATGGCGATCGCCCTCAGTGTCTCGCCCTAGAACCGACTTTCGCGATCGACGATATTTCAGAACTTGCTGTGTTCGTTCAAAATTAATTTTTTCTCGGTTTGTTTGAGAGAAGAGTTTGAATCATTTAACTCTAAAATATTTAATTATTTTTTTTTCGAGAGCCGAATGATGTATATTTTATTTAGTTGAAAAAATAAATAACCGAAATTGTAAGCGATCCAAACTCTGCCAACTAAACTATACCAGAGGTAGAGTTATCGCTGCAACAACTATTATAAATTAACAACTAGGATTCCTTTGAAGGTAGAAGGCACAAGCCAGAAAGCTGAAGGAAAAAAACGAGGGAAGCCAGATTTTGTTGAGGTAGAATTTACCGCCCAAAATCTGCATGATAGCCTTTTAACTTCTGCCTTCGGAAAAGAGACAATTCTGTTAAAATCTAGGGTGTGCTGGCAGTCGGTATCTACAATAAACTCAATTTATAGAAACTCATGCAGATAGATATAAGCATTCCTTCTGAAACGCTATCGCCGACTCGTACTGGCGGCACACCGAATTTAATAGAAGAAGTCTGGAGGCTGTACGATCGCGCCCTGGCAGCTACCAGCAACGGCATCGCAATCGCGGACGCTACCCGGCCCGACAAGCCTATAGTCTACTGCAACGGGGCTTTCGAGCGGATTACAGGCTACAATCGCAGCGAAATAATCGGGCAGAACTGCCGCTTTCTGCAAGGCCCGGATACCGATGGCGCAGCCGTCGATCAAATCCGCGTGGCCCTGAAACAACAGCATGATTGCAAAGTAGTTCTGAAAAACTACCGCAAAGACGGCACCGCCTTCTGGAACGAACTCACCATCTCGCCGGTGCGCGACAGCAGCGGGCTCGTTACCCACTTCATCGGCGTCCAATCTGATATCACAGATCGCTTCCAAGCAGAAGAAGCCCTCAAACAAGCCGAGGCAAAATACCGCAGCATCTTTGAAAACGCCACCGAAGGCATATTTCAAACCGCCCCAGACGGACGCTACCTCAGCGCCAACCAGGCACTCGCCCGAATGTACGGCTATGATTCCCCCTCAGAACTGATCGCAAAATGTTCGGCAAAAAACCTTTACGCCGATCGCACCCGTCGCGCTTCATTCATGGCAGAAATCAGCAAAAACGGCTCCCTGAAAGAGTTTGAGTCCTGCGTCCGCCGCAAAGACGGCAGCACTACCTGGATCTCGGAAAACGTGCGCGAAGTCCGCGACGAAGATGGCGAACTCCTTTACTACGAAGGAACCGTCGCCGAAATCGCCGATCGCAAACAAGCCGAAGCAGCCCTGCGAAATCAAGAATACTGGCTGAAAACCGCGATTAACGCCGTCCCCGACGCGATCAACCTCACAGACAGCGAGGGGCGCTGGCTGATTGCCAACGACTGCGCCCTCCACCTTTTGGGCTGGGAAACCTCAGACTACCAGGGTAAAACTACTGCCGAACTCGCTGCCGCCGCCGATCCCAGAGTCAGAGAAATCTTGCTAACTTGGCAGGAAACCGACGAAACCACCTGGCAAGCAGGCACTCTTACCTCCAGCCGCCAGATTGTCCCCTTGCCCACAGGCGGCAGCAATTTGTTTGAAGTGCGGAAAGTGCCGCTGTTCAACCCCGACGGTTCGCGCAAAGGTTTGGCAGTCGCAGGGCGGGACATCACGCAGGAAGTGGCAGCGGATGCAGCTTTGCGAGACAGCGAACAGCGGTTTCGGGCAATTTTTGAACGCGCTGCCATCGGCATGGTAGTCGCTACCCTCGAAGGTGTTGCGATCGCCACTAATCCGGCATTTCAAGCTATGTTAGGGCGATCGGAATCTGAACTGCGGGGTGTCGGCCTCGACGACTGGGCGCACCCGGAAGACGCGCCAGTTTCGGGGGAGTTGCACCAACAGTTGGCCGCGGGTTCGCGCGAAGCTTACCAAATCGAGAAGCGCTACCTCCGCCAAGACGGCAGCATCAGGTGGGGACGCCTCAGCGCCTCTGTCATCGACAGCAGTCAGGGAACGCCACAGTTTATTTTGCAAATGGTAGAGGATATTACCGCTCGCAAACAAGCCGAGTCAGCTTTATTGCAAAATGAGGCTAAGTGGCGATCGCTGATTCTCAACAGTTCCGACATCATTACTATTCTCGACAAAAGCGGCCGCATTGTTTACGAAAGCCCTTCTGTAGAAAGAGTTTTGGGCTACGAACCAGAGGAACTCGCAGGTCAAATGGTTCTCGATTCTATCCACCCTGACGACCTTGCCTCGGTGATGTCCGACGGCGAAAAACTGATCGCAAATCCAGGCGATCCGATCGCCGTAGAAGGTCGGTTCCGGCGCGCTGACGGTTCTTGGTGTTTTCTCGAAGGCGTGGGCATTAACTTGCTAGCAGACCCCACTGTGAGGGGAATTGTGATCAACTCCCGCGATATGACCGCGCGCCGGCAAGCAGAGTACCGCCTCAGCAAAATCAACGAGTGCTTTTTGGGATTTACCACCAACGCTGCTGACAACATCCAGCGCCTGACATCCTTAGCCGGTGAGCTTTTGGGCGGAAGCTGCGCCATCTACAGCCACGTCGGTGGCGGACTGCTGCAAGCGATCGCGACTTGGCAAGCGCCCCCGGACTACCCGCTGGTCGATCGCGCCGAGGGCCACATCTGCACCGACGTATGCAGCAAAGGAAGCGATCGGGCTGTTGCCATTCCTGACTTGCAGAACACGATCTACGGCCAAATTGATCCCGCTGTCATCCGCTACCAACTGCGAAGCTATCTGGGACAAGCAGTGCGGCTGGGCGACAATTACGTGGGTGCGATGTGCGTTCTCTACACTCAGTCGATCGCGCCCACAGAAGCCGACTGCAAGCTGATTGGAATTATTGCTGCGGCGATCGGAGTTGAGGAAGAACGGGCCGCCGCCGCCTCGCGCGATCGACAAAAATCCCAAGAACTGCAAACAGCTTTGAGTGACTTGCAGCAAACTCAAATGCAGTTAGTACAAACCGAAAAAATGTCTTCCCTCGGACAGGTGCTAGCAGGAATTGCCCACGAAATTAACAACCCAGTTGGCTTTGTCGCCGGCAACCTCTGCCACGTCCGAGGCTACGTTCTCGACTTATTAGAAATCGTACAGGTGTATCGAGAAGAGTACCCAAATCCCCCAGCCAAACTTCAGCAACAAGCCGATGATATAGACTTAGAATTTCTAGCAGAAGACCTGCCCAAGTTGCTCAATTCGATGCAGACCGGATGCGAGCGCATTGTAGAAATTATTCAAACTCTTCGCAATTTCTCGCGGGCAGACGAAGCTAAAATCAAGACTGCCGACATTCACGAAGGTTTAGAAAGTACCTTGTTAATGTTGAACACCCGACTAAAAGCCAAAGCCAACTGGCAGGGCATTAAAGTGATTAAAGAATACGGAGAACTGCCGCAAATAAACTGTCATCCCGGACTGTTAAATCAGGTATTTATGAATGTATTGGCAAATGCGATCGACGCCTTGGAAGAAAGCAGCAGTCAAGCCAAAGACACCGGACTTTCTATCTTTCCTACTATTACCATTAAAACTGAAACGATTGATGACAAGAGCATTTTAATTCGGATAAAAGACAACGGTCAGGGCATTGCAGAAGATCAGATTGTGCGTTTATTTGACCCGTTTTTTACCACAAAACCCGTAGGCAAAGGCACAGGTTTGGGTTTATCAATTTCGCACCAAATTGTCGTTGAAAAACACAACGGTAAATTGCAGTGCTTCTCGGAACCCGGTAAAGGTACTGAATTTATTATCGAAATTCCAATTAAGTAGAAGGAATCAGGAAGGCACTACACGGATGAACACGAATACACGGATTAATTATTGATTGTGTGTCAATTCATGTCATGTCACTTTGGTTCGGACTTGTATGATGTTAAATTTTGTAGGGGCGGGTTCGCCTATATTTTTGATAATTATCGACAAATTATATAAACCAGCCCCGCCCATACTTAGAAACCGGATTTTTTACCTTGGGTACGAGGTAAAACGCAGTGTTTTTGTCAAAAAACCCGGTTTCTGGGTTCCCATTCGTGGAATTAAAAACTAAATTGCGTCCGCAAATTGCCTACAAAAATTGTCGGGTTGTTATCGAAATTATTGGCATTGCTGATCGCATAAAATGCTGGCACGATCGAAATATGGTCGGTGAGAGGCAAATAATAAGTTGCCTCAATTTCGTACTGCGTGCCGCCATTTCCTCCGCCAGAAACCAGAAACCTCCGACCGCCAGTAAAGTCAAAAGGTACTAAATATGACACCGTAAGCAAAGCTCCTTCTTTGAACAAATCGGGAAATGCAACTCCTAACTGATAAGATTGATTTTTGATCGTGCCGTCGGGTCGGTCAGTCTTGGGAAATATATTGGTTTCGGCGTAACCGTAGCGGCCGAAAAGACCAAAGCGGCGAGCGACTAACCAATCGAAATTGAAACTATAAGTATTTGCTGTCGAATTGCCCAGGCGACCGCCGAAACCGTCATCTGCCACACCGTTTAACGGCTTGCTGTTAGGAGATCCAATTAAGCCACCGATTTGCTGGATGTTGGAACGGCTGTACAGAAAGCGCAAATTAGTCCGATCGCTCGGACTGAATGTTAATTCTGCTGTAGTCGTATTTGTCCCACCAAACAAGCCTTGAGACGGATTGGAAGCGGAATTAAAGACGGAAGTGGGCAAAAATTCCGTACTCTCGCCCAAATAGCCAAAACGCAGTTTTAATGCGCGGCCGATATCCCACAAAACCAAAGCACCGGCACCGCGTCTGGTAGCGCTTAACAAAGGGCTGTTGTTAGAATTAAAGCTGCTCGCACCGTCTACGAAAAAGTTAAACCTATTGTTGTCAAAGTAGCGGTAGAAATTAATCCTCGGCCCGACTACTACTTGGAAGCGGTTGCTAAGCGGGAACCGGTAGGAAAGTTCCCGCAGGATAACTTCATTGGGATTTGCTCCCGCAGTTTGATCGAGAAAAGGAGTGCCAAAGGTATTGAACAGGCCCGTAGAAGTATATTGATTGGCTGGGGAATTGCCGTTACCTACAGCTAGCTGTGTAATCAATTCGTCTTTCCCTGTAAAGGAAGTAGTGAGTGTCAACCAAACTAACTGGCTGAAAGTGATTTCTGGGTCGTCCACTCTCTGCACAATGGGTCTGTTGGTGACAGGATCGCGTCCGGCTACTCGATCGAGCGGAGCAGCATTTCCATTTGTTGCTTCAACTCGGACTCGCTTGCTCGCAAAAGCTCCAGTCAGGTTAAACCAAGCAAATGCGTTTAATTTAGTGGTAGTTGAAAATTGATTGGCTTCCAATTCGGCAGTGCGGGCTTCTAAAGCATCTACTCGACCGCGCAATGTAGCTAATTCTGCTGCAAATTCTTCTTGCAATCTTTGCAAAGCAAGTAAATCTTCTCGCTTGACTAAATTACCAGTAGAACCGCCAAGTTGTTTGGTAATTTGGTCTAAGCAAGCGTTTAATCCGGCGGCGAATTCATACCGAGTCATTGCTCGATTGCCTCGAAATGTGCCGTCTGGATATCCCGCAATGCAGCCGTATCTTTCTACTAAGGATTGCAAAGCTTGAAAAGCCCAATCTGTCGGCCGCACGTCGGACAGTTGGGAAACAGAAGTGACTTGTGCTG
Source organism: Microcoleus sp. AT9b-C3 (assembly GCF_036705485.1). Lineage (NCBI taxonomy): Bacteria > Bacillati > Cyanobacteriota > Cyanophyceae > Oscillatoriales > Microcoleaceae > Microcoleus > Microcoleus sp. AT9b-C3. The sequence continues at coordinate 196,551 of NZ_JAUBUR010000006.1, forward strand.
CGTCTTCTTGTATGCTGAGGTCATCAGCGGTGCCCGTCTCGCTGCTGATGTCGGCAACTTTGCTGGCTTCAGCAACTTGTTGAGACTGAGGAGAGTTTGCAATTTCTAACTTCTGTGGGGGCAATTCGCGAATTGCCTCCGTTATTTCTGGGGCTGTTGTTGCACGATCGACTGTTGCTATATCTGTTTGAGGTAAAGCACGATTCACCCATGCTGCATCTGTTTCGGGTAAAGCACGATTCACCCATGCTGCATCTGTTTCGGGTAAAGCCCGATCGACTGTTGCTATATCTGTTTGAGGTAAAGCCCGATCGACTGTTGTTATATTTGTTTCGGGTAAAGCCCGATTCACCCATGCTGCATCTGTATCGGGTAAAGGGCGATCGACTGCTGAGTTAGCCTCTGCTGCGGTAATCGCCACTAACGGCGGTATCTCAATCTTACCTGCTGCCAGCGCTGCGTCTGGGTTAGCCTCCGGGACGGCACTCGCTTCTAGCGCAACTTCTGGAGTTGAGGTATCCTGAATTTGAGCTGTTGCGGAGATCGGCCCCAAAGGCACGGCCGCACCAGAAATCAAGAAAGACAGCCAAAAAGCTTTAACGGAGGTTGCATTATTCACCATAAAACTCACACCACTTATTGAAAATGAAATCTGGCCAATGTTAACCGATAAGCTTGCTTATAAATGTAGTTGGTTTAACAAATTCTTATAAATAGTTAAAATTATTTTAGGAAGCGAGCAATTGCCAATCACTAATGACTGATGACTACTGATTCCTGACTAATTCCCCAAATGAAGTTTTTATTAGTTACAGATTTAGACAACACGCTAGTCGGAGATGACGCAGCAACTCAAGTTTTCAACCAGCGCGTGCAATCACAGCGATCGCAAATTTGTTTGGTTTACGCTACCGGGCGTTCTCATGCTTCAACTGGCGAATTAATTGCCCAAAAGCAACTGCTAGCACCCGACTATTTGATCGCAGGTGTAGGCAGCGAAATTTACCAAGACGGAATCCTCGATTTAGATTGGGCGGAGTATCTTTCTCAAGACTGGGATAAAATGGCGATCGCCTCTTTAGCTCAGCAGTTTTCCCAGCTTAAGCCCCAATCCCCAAAAGAACAAAATCCTTGGAAAATCAGTTATTGTCTGGAACCAGCAGCAGAAAATAGTTCGATTGTCCAGACTTTGCAGCAAAAGTTAACTGAATCGAGACTGCCAGCTCAAATCATTTTTAGCAGCAATCGCGATGTGGATATTTTACCGCAAACTAGCAATAAAGGTAATGCCCTTACTTATTTACAAAAGCGCCTACAAATTCCATCTGAGGCAACATTAGTTTGCGGTGATTCTGGCAATGATATTAATATGTTTGAACAGGATGTCCGGGGAGTAATCGTCGCTAATGCTCTGTCAGAACTCTTAGAATGGCATCGCGAATTTGGCACTACAAATCATTATTTAGCTGGTTCTGCTTGCGCTTGGGGAATCATGGAAGGAATGGCATATTTTTGGGAATTTTGATTGCCAAAAATCCGGTTTGGTTTGTAGTGAGCACTGAAGTTCTCATAAAAATCACAGGACTGAATTCCTCAGTACAAACGCACCCGAAGCACCCCAAGTCCTGCAAACCGTTAAAATATGTTCAGCAATCTCAACCGCGTATCGATCGAACCTGCAAGTTGCGATAACATCAGCGTGTACTGCTTTATCAAAGCTAATCGAACTTAGCTTTAGTTACGTCAAGCGAGTTGAAGTTTATTTCCTACCCCTGTTGGTTAGTCGGCTATCCGCCGATCGCCAAAGGTTCTATAGTTAAGCTTAGCGCCTCAACCGAAATTACTCTCTCTAGAAGAAGTTATCTTTCTAGATCAAGAAGATGTCGGTTTAGTCAACTATTTGCCCCTTTAGTTCAGTTCGCGAACGCACCGCCACATGGAACAAAATACTTTACCCGTAGAGGTGATTCTCTCTCACCCCCGCCAATATTTAGGTAGCATTCGGCTGGATTGGACGCCACAACCGGGGAACTATCTAGATTTAGAGGGACAAACCTACGCTGTCTTGGAACGCCACCACCGCTATCAACTCAAATCCGGCCGCTACCGACTGCAAAAAATTGCCCTGTACGTGCAGTCGGCCACACCGCCGACGGAAAGAACTTTTGTAAGCGGCATCTGGGTTATCGGAGATGCTAGCTGTCGCTTTAATGCTCGATCGGAAATTCTGCGCTGTGCTGTCAATCCCAATGGCCCGTGCAACTGCTGCTGCGATTACCAAAAGTCTTGAACAATCGAGTCAGTACACAATTCCACCTCGCCCAACCGAGAGGGTCGAGAATCTCGGCGTCTCCCTCATTTACCAGAAACTATCACAACCAACTAGCAACTCTCGAATCAAATTTAACTTCTTCAGGCAGGCGGTAATCTATCTTCTGATAGCTGTGCAGCACCTCGCGAATTCCAGTATGAATCAAATTTTCTATGTGCAGCAATTGCTCTGAAGAACAGCGAACCTGAACTGTTTGGTTTGACACAGACTCGCCGGAGTCGATCGCAGTATATCTATTAGGAACTCGGCTAAGCACATAAGCAATTAAATCTTGTCGCAATCCCGAAGGCGAAAAAGCTTGTTGGTAGGGGTGCTTCGGATAAGACTCCAAGATAATTTCTACTTCCTCTGTGACTACAGCTAAGGTAATATTGACAAGATTTTTCTGCATTTTCCCCGTCCCCAAACACTCGTTAACTAATATTTTTGTGGTCGTTCTCGATCTCGTCTGATTTCTCATGAATTTTAACCGGCTAATACGGCCAATCGTTCTTCGGTAATCACCAGCTCGAAGTCGGAACTTACCTCTTCTATAACCCGCAGCACGTAGCAGGGAATCTTGTCGGATAAAATAGCACTTGCCACCGTACCAGTGTGAATTTCTAAGACTGATTCTGCAGCAGCTTCAAACATCAGTCGCTGTCCCGGAAACATCACTCTTTCAAAGTACCAATTAGGAATGTTCCCAATCCGAACCACCTGAACTAGGTTGGTAACATTTGCGTAATAGCACAGAATCTGGTTGTTACCTTTATAAGATAGCCGATCAGACATTTAAAAATCTCCACACTATTTCAAAAACTAACTGAGACTGGGATTTACCTGTTAGTGGTAATTGCGAGTTTTTCTCTTAATCAAACGACCTACTTATTTTTTTGGTGTTATTCGAGAGCGCGAATCACATCCTCAGTTATTAATTTTTGTAGCATTGAGTTATCCTGCCAACACTTAGAGGACTGGCGCAAAAACTCCGTTTTTCCCGGTTACACAACCCGGTTTGTTTGGTATACAGGGCTTAGATCCTGACTTATTTAGGTTGGTTGTGCAGTGGCACCAGTTAATCGAAAGTACCGTCACTTTCCCGAACTCTCCTGACAACAGGTTCGCTCTTTGGCAGCGGAATTGTGCTGAAAGTGCGATCGACCTTCAGATCCCGAGCTTGGAGTAAACTCTATCTAAAAAATATGAGGAAATTATGAAGACCATCATTTTTTTTGATAAATATACTTGGGCCGAAGCAGGGATTACAAAAGTTAGGCAAAAACCTGGTTTTTTAGCCAAAAACTTTGCTGCATCTGTGCTCCTGGGTTAAAAAAGCCGGTTTTTCCGGGAAATCTTCGTAAATCTTGGATTAGCAGGCTGAAACCTGGTTGTTTACCCAAAAACTTTGCTGCATCTGTGATTCCTGGTTGAAAAATCATTCTTGAGGCAAGTGTGCGTAACTTTTGGAGGAGTTATTCTGCCTGTAAATACGGTGATAGCCGATCGGCTTTGCAGGTAACAAAAAACCCCGACTCCCTGAGATCATCTCTAGAACTTCTAGGGAATCAGAGTTTAAATTAACCAATCACCGATCCATCTCAAAGCTAAATCAAAAAAATGAGGAAATTATGAACATAGCCGGAAAAACTAGGACTTTCCTGGACGCATAAACCCCGTTTCCTAACATAATTGCGTAATTTTCGCAACAATCTAGAGAACGAGAAAACGGGTTTCCGATCGTCATCCGGCTTTAAGGCCCCATTAATTCTTCCGTCGGACAGGGCCGACTTTGTTTGTCTAGTAGCGGTTTCAAATGCCGAGTTTGATATGCTATCTGCGATGTATTTTACCCCAGTTTACAGCAACGGTTCCCAACCGAGAATGTCCGCCACTTGCTGTGCCAAACTCAAAGGATCGAAAGGCTTGGCAATCACCCCCGCTACCCCCAAATCAGCAAATTCGCTCAAATCCATCGCCTGCACCTTAGCCGTCAGGAAAATCACCGGAATCCGCCGAGTCGGCACATTGTTTTGCAGCAAACCAAACAGAGTAAGACCGTCCATATCCGGCATCATCACATCTAGCAGAATAGCGTCAGGAAGTTGAGTTTCAGCTAAAAGCAATCCTTGGCTGCCGTCGGGCGCGCTTAGTACAATCCAGCCGCCTAAATGTTCCAGACAGGCCTGAATCACGCTGCAGAGGTTTTTTTCATCATCAATGACCAGAATGCGCTTTGCTGACATAATTAAAACTCAAATTTTAAATTAATTATGGTAAACCGAAAAAAAATTTACGCACGCTGCCTCCTCAACCGGGTTTCTTGACAGATATAGCAGAAGGAAGAAGCAATAAAATTAAGAGTTTCAGCACTTAAGAACGTCCTAATCGAGCGAGGTTGCTATATTATGCCACTCACCTACTGAAACCATGACCAGAAAAATCGGGTGTTCCATAATGGCGGGATGATTGTGATTGTTTTGTGGGATGGGCCCATGAGCCCGTCCGGTATATTTTCACCGCAGGCGGGACGCCTAACCCCTACTCCCCACAAGCATCATCCTCCAATTGTCCCACGCCAAAAATCGACATATCAGCCTCCCAAAATCATCCTACCCGCCTGCGTTTCCAGCAACTTTAGCTTTCGCGATATCTTATCAAAGCAATCTCAAACCTCCAAACTTTTTCCCCCTTCGCCTTCCAACGGTGCAGGCACTGTGAAATAGAAACTGCAGCCTTGTGAGACAACACTTTCGACCCAAATTCTGCCCCCGTGCTGCTGTACAATGCTGCGACAAATAGCCAAACCCAAACCCGTACCTCCTTTTTGGCGGGAGTCAGAAGCATCGACTTGTTGAAACCGTCCAAAGATAGTTTCTAGTTTATCTGCTGGAATCCCCCGCCCTCGATCTTTGACTTCAAATAAAACCCGTGAAGCATAGCTATCTGGTACGGAATCGCCTAAATCTTTAACCCTGACAGTTACTGTACTCCCTGGAGCAGAGAATTTAATCGCATTGCTCAACAAATTTACCAGCAGTTGAACGATCCTGTCGGGGTCAGCCCAAATTTGAGCTGTTTCCGGCAAAATCAACAAATCAATGTTATTTTCAGCAGCCAAAGAAAGTACAGCTTCTGCAGACTTCCGCATCAAAACCTGGGCATCGCACCACTGCTTGACGAGGATAACTTGGCTCGAATCGAGCCGCTCTAAGTCGAGAATATCGTTTACCAAACGCACTAACCGTTCGGTATCGCTCGAAGCGATTTCTAACATCTGTTTGGCCGTTTCCGGTTTATTTTTCAGTACCCCAGCCGCCAGCAAACCTAAAGAACCGCGAATGGAGGCAAGCGGCGTTCTCAGTTCGTGGCTGACAATCGAAATAAACTCATTTTTCATTTTTTCAATTGCCCGACTTTCTGTGATATCTGTGACGGTGCCGACGTGACCAATTAGTTGAGATCTGTCGGAAAAAATCGGAGCTGTTTTCAGCCGACAAAACCGGATGGTTCCGTCTCGCTGAATGTGGCGGAATTCGCAGGAAAATTCCCCATGTAGCGATTGTGATTCCGACCACTTAGACAGAATTAGTTTGAGGTCTTCGCGGTGAACAAACCGCATCCAGCCTTTTCCTAAAGCTGCTGCCGGTGTGAAGCCGCCAATTGCTTGACAGCGAGGATTTGTATAGGTACATTTCCCCTCAGTATCGATTTTGAAAATGCCCACGGGGGAACTCTCGCTCAGAGACCGAAATAAAGCTTCGCTTTCCCGGAGTTCTGCTTGAGAGCTTTCTAGTTCTCTGGTTCGCTGCAAAACTCGCATTTCTAACCGTTCGTTGAGCTGTTGGAGGGCGGCTTCAGCAAGTTTGCGATCGCTAATATCCCGGTGCACTGATACCCAGTGGGTAAACTCACCATTTTCGTCCGCTATGGGCACAATGCTCATTTCTACCCAAAATTCCGTCCCGTCTTTGCGGTAATTGATCGAGTCAACCCGCACCGGCTGCCAGGTTTTCAAAGCTGTCCGAACTCGATGGAGACTGGCGCGGTCTGTTTTTTCTCCTTGCAAGATGCGCGGCGTTTTGCCCACAATTTCTTCTAGCGTATAGCCGGTCATCCGCGTGAAAGCTGGGTTGACATAAATAATTCGCGGGCCTGGTTCCTCAATCGGTTCAGCTTCGGTAATTAACACGGCGTCGTTAGTGGTGGTGACTACTGATTCCAACAGGCGCAACTGTAATTCTCTAGCTTTGCGATCGGTAATTTCTGTAACAGTCCCCACCATCCGCACTGCATCGCCGGCTTCGTTGTAAAAAAACTTACCTTTCCCCTCCATCCAGTGAATACTGCCGTCGGGCCAAACCACGCGGTTTTCGTGACAGAAATCTCCTCGCTGGGCCAGGGCCTGATTTATAGCATTCTCCACACCTTTTAAATCTTCTGGGTGAACGCAAGCTGCAAAACTTTGATAAGTTCCGGCAAAAGTTCCCGGCGCCAACCCAAACAACTCTTCATGTTCCCTCGACCAAACTATGCGATTTTTCTGCACGTCCCAATCCCAAAATCCAATTTTGGTAGCCGACAAAGCTAAGCTAAGCTGCTGATTGGTTTTCCGCAACTCCATGCTAGTAATAGCAACTCGCAGTTCTCGGGCTATTTCGATTTCGCACCGCTGCCAAGGCAAAGATTTTAACCTCACAGTTTCTTGCCACAAGTCAAAGGAATTGCGAGGAGACAGCGGCCGGCTGCCATCCGGTTTAACTTCAATTTCCTCGTCTGGTTGACCGGCCCAGTTGACAGTTTGAATTGTTTCTGGACGGAACCACAAAATGTAATAATTTTGCATCTCGGACATGGCAAGTACCAGCAAACCGCTAGCAACTTCTTTAAACTTCTCAGATGGCGGATACAGTTTTGAGAGAGAATCTGTATGAAAAATATCATTATTTTTTTGATTTTTTATCCAAGCAATTAAGCTTTCGATTTCTACCAATTCCGGGGTTTGGCCGATGGTTGTTAAATTTTCATTGGCACAAACAACTCCACCGGTTGCGCCCACTAAGGTCAGCAATTCATCTCGGTATTTAAGTAAACCTTCTACAAACCAGTGTGATTTAGAAATTTTGGTAACAAATTTATGGCAATTTTCTTTTAAATAAATTGCATATTCCCAATTTTCGCTATCTTGTTTGTAGCTGAGTTCTAGATTCACAAACTTGGCTAGCAGTTCGCAAGCCTTTCTTGTTTCGTAGCTGACATACTTTCGTGTAGGGTGGTGACAGGCAATCAATCCCCAGAGTTTTTGATCTTTGATTAATGTCAAGGTCATGCTAGCACCAATGTCCATGTTTTTGAGGTATTGAACATGGCAAGGGGAAACTGCTCTCAACAAAGAGAAGCCCAGATCTAGTGGGCGACCAGTCAGCGGATTGCAGTGAGGAATTAGTTCTACAGGCTGACAGTTAATATCGGGAATAAACCGAATTAAATTCATGGTAAACAGGTTTCTTGCCTGGGGGGGAATATCGCCAGCCGGATAGTGCAGTCCCAATAAAGGAGCCAAACTTTCTACTTTGTCTTCGGCGACCACTTCCCCCGCACCTGTGGCATCAAATTGATAGACGATCGCTCTATCGAAACCGATCATCCTCCGCACTTCTTCAACTGCTGTCTGACACAGCACTTGCAGGTTTTGTGTTCTGTGGATTTTGTCGATCGGCTCTTGGACTAAATGATAAAAATTGAAAGAATCGCTAGGTTTTGGGGAAACAGCCGACTCGAGTTCAAGAATTAATGCTGAACTAGATTGATGCACCGTCCCCTGAAAAAAAGACTGGCGGTTTTGACTTTTGAATGATAATCTGATACCGTTAGATTGATCGCAGTTTTCAAATAAAGCTTTTTCTATAGCCTCAATTTCCTCAGTTTCGACAAATTCCTGTAAAAATTTGCCCAAAAGTTCTTCGGGATAAATGCCGAGATCCTCAAAAATATTGTTACTAACTTGCAAAATTTTTAAATCAGGAGATTCCAGCACTAAAAGGATGCCATGAGGTTGGATCGCAGCCGGGGCGTAAATTAGTTCGCAGTTGCTGCCATTGAGATTGTCTGTGTCTGAGGGCAATACCATTGCTTTCATCTGATTAATACTTCTCTAAATTAGCCTGTGTTCTCGATCGGCGGGCCAGCATCAATCAACAGCACCGCCTCGGATTCACACAATCTAACAATCCCAAGTCTTGGCTAAGGCTTCCTGATTTGTTTCGGACACGCACTGCATATTTGCTCCTAGTTATCCCATTAAAAAAAAAGAATACAACTCTAGGTACGTGATCGAAAGCCATATCTTATCAGTCATTCCCAGTTCTTCAATTCTTTAATTCTTTAATTTTTTAAATCTAAAATGAGATTAGCGCTGTGCCTGAGCCAGTCTGTTTCTGAGTTGAGTCCGCTCCAAACGATTCAGGAGGCGAGCAATCAATTCCGGTTTCACGATCGGCTTGTTCACGTAGTCGTCAGCACCTGCGACAAACATTTGGCGCACTGTTTCCGATTCGGAATGAGCTGTCAAAAATAGCACTGGGAGCTTGCTCCAGCGCAAATCGTTGCGAACTGCCAAACACAGCTCGATACCGCTGTAACCGGGCATCTCGACATCTAAAATTAGCAAATCCGGACAAGTCGTTTCGAGTACCTCCCAGAACTTTTCGGGATCGTCCAAGGTTGTTACTTGAAATCCCCAAGGTTGTAGAATCACTTGCAGTGCAGCCAATAGATGCACGTCATCGTCTACCACCATAACTTTAGCTTCAGCAGGGCCACTCTGGTCGAGTAGTTGGGCGACTGCTTTGAGTATATCTGCTGGGGGGATAGATTTGTGTAAAAAGCCGGAAGCTCCCAAACGAGCAACTTCTATTCGATCGCTCAATTGATTGTGTCCGCTAAAAACCATCACCGGAATTTCGGGCTTTTCACTGCGGAGTTCGGCTAAGAGAGAAACTCCGTTTTCCTGAGCTCTGGAAAATGTCAAATCCAGCAAAATCGCGTCGGGAGGCTGCTGAGAAATCGCATTTCTTGCCGCTTGCGGAGAGTTGGCAACTTCTATCTGGAAGCCGGAACCGGATGCTACTGTTTTCAGTTGCTCGCTCCCAAAAGTATCATCATCAACAATCAGCATTCGGCGCTTTTGGGAAACCGCAGGAACCAAATCGCCTTCTGGTTCGGGCGACGGGTGATCGAATATATGTTTGAGCTTATGCAGAAATCCCTCAATCTCCTGAGCCGTACCCGGTTTCAAGATATTTTCAGCCTTGAACAAATGTTCTATCTGGCGCGCAACTTCCGAACCTTTCGGCAGGCCTAACGTTCCCAAAGAACCGACTAATTTGTGAGCTTGAGCCTGGGCTGCCTCGCGCAGTTCGCCCTCCAAGCTTCCGTTTTTCAGTTGAGCGATCGCGCGATCGAATATCGCCACCTTTTCTATAAAATTAGCTTTTAAATTTCCCCGCATTTGGGCAATCGCATTCAAGACTTTGAGACGGCGCTCGTCTTTGTTTAATTCCTGGCTCGACCCGCTGGATTCAGTAGATAAAGTCTCTTGAGTTTTAGCAGTTTCTGCCGTTTCCTGTCCAACTTGTTGGCTATCAATCTCCTCCGGCAGACTTTTGAGCCGATAGCCCAATCCGTACACGGTTTCCACTAAATCTACTGTCATCCCGGCTGTTTTCAGCTTCTGCCGCAGGCCCTTGATGTGAGCGGTAACGGCTTCTTCTTGAGGAAATTCGCCGGCCGACCAAATGCGATCGAGGATGGCGCTGCGACTGAAAATGCGTCGGGGATTTCTCAGGAAAAGTTCTAGCAAATTGTACTCTTTGGGAGTCAAGTGCAGCACTTTTTCGGCATAAGTTACTTCCGTAGTGTCCGGGTTGACTTGCAGTTTTTCCCATGTCAAATTTGTACTCGACAAAGTTGCCTTACCCCGGCGCAGCAAAGCTCGAATTCGAGCGATTAATTCTTCGAGATTAAAGGGTTTGACCACATAATCGTCTGCACCCGCCTCTAAACCTTGGACTCGATCGTTGCTGCTATCTAGCGCTGTCAGCAGTAAAATCGGCATTTGGCAGCCGGACGATCGCAATTTTCGACACAAACTAATGCCGTCGAGTTTAGGAATCAGCACATCCAAAACAATCAGGTCGTAATCGTATGCCTGCACCAAATGCAACGCTGTTTCACCGTCTGCTGCCGCATTCACATTGTAATTGTGAGAGTTCAGCGCTTGAGTCAGTAAACTGACTGTAACTGTGTCATCTTCTACCAGCAGGATTTTCATAAACGTCACCTGTCCTTCCAACTCTTATTGGAACTTTGTTATCGGTTTGTGGGGCTAATTAAATAGCCTTTTTACAACTGAATTTAAAAATTCCCCACCTTCAGTATAACAAATAGTATTCTTGAAATAGTATAAGGATCAATTATTATTTTAATTGGATTTGTTTTCCTCGGGTAATATTTCATTAGATTCGGGCTGGGATTTTAGGGCTTTTTGGACTTCAGCGCCTGCTGAATCTTTTGAATCAGATATTGCGAGGAATCTTGATGTTTAACTAAGTTTTCCAACTCGGAAACCGCTACTTCGGCGTGTTCTATATCTTGAACTAAAGAATCAGCGGTAACACTTTTTATGACGCCCAAAGGTTCTTGAGTAGCGGTCAATGAATTGAATTTTTTTTCGGCTATTAATTCTTCCAACTCTAGCAGGGCCATTTCTGCGCGATCGATCTTGATCGTCACGGATTTAGCCACATTAGCACCCGCTCTTGCTGCCTCCGTGAGTTCGTGAACTCGAAGTTTAAACCGGCTGGCAATTTGCTCCATTTGAGTCCCCAATTCAAAAGTTTTACTTGCCAGTCTGCCAATTTCTAGACTCACTTTGCTCAGACCGCTGGGCTGACTTCCCATTTGATTGGTAACTACAGCCACTTGTACTGCTAAATGCCTGACTTGTTCGATCGCCTCCCGGATAGTTCGGGAAGTGCGGTTAACAGTTTCTAAATCATTAGCTATTGCTTTGCCCACGCCCAAAATTTTATCTGTATTGTTGCAAATAGAATTAGCCCCTTGAAAAGTAGCTTGAAACGCTTGGCGACCTTCCGAAGAAATCAGTTTCGCAATCCTCACAAATCGCTGATTCATTTGAGCAATTTCTTCAGCTTGTTTGACCAGGGCCGCTTGCTGGGAACTGGGATGGGTATGAAACTTTTCTGCTTGACGTTGGTGGATTTTCAAAAGCTCATTACATTCGTGAAACTTAGCCTGCTCTTGTTGAAGGAGCGCTAAATACTTGTGTCTTTCTACTCGGTATTTTTGAATAACTTTGTTGGCTTGCGCTAACAGTTTCGACTGGGCAATCACCAAAGTATGAATGTCCAAAAGGCGGTGACTTTGGTCTTCCATTACCACAATAATCGGTTCATAAATCAAGTCTTTGTGTCTGTTGAAAGACGCTTGGACAGCATCGTCAACTTTCCAGTTTTCCGAAAGCAGCAAAGGCGGAATTCTAATAAAATCTAACAAGGCTCGAATCGGGTGTGACCCGTAAAGTTCTACGCGATCGGGAAAACTCATTTGCTCTCGAAATTTGACGCGAGAAATCATCCCCAATACCTGTGATTCATGAGTAATAATGACTCCCGGCAGGTCGGGTTCTTGCTCAAATCTTTCAGCCACTACCTGTCCTAGAGTTGCAGCGCTCACTTGGAAGTCGTGACACGGCAGATGTCCGATCGTGAAATCGGGGGTGAGTTGAGTTGGATTGCTCATTTACCCGGATAGTGTTAAGTACAAGTTAACAAATTATATATTAATATTATACTGGAATAAGATTGTTGAAAGTAGTCAACGACCCAGCACGGAAGTGACTGGGCACGGGGGCCTAAAACTTCATTTTCAGTTGACCAGCCTGAGACCTTTGATGTCTAGGTTTTTTGAGTAATGACACCAAGCGGATGCGTAGCTAGTTCCCTGTTCTGTCGTTAAGGGTTAAACATTTTTATTTTGGTTAAGGACGTGCCATTAGGCGAATCAGCTCCGAAAACAAAGGCGCGTGCTAACTTCACCCCAGCAATGGGAGTAGAATTGCTTAGTTTCCATCAACAACCCGGTTCACAAACACAACCAGAAGCGATCGATTATACAGCCGTATCCCTTCCCCCAGTTTCCTCCTACCGCTTTCGCGCTCGTCAAGCGCTCGAGCGCGGGTTACTCGTCCCGAAGAAAGATGACAACTATAGGGAGAAATTAGCTCTCTGACCCCAATGCCTTCTATTACCTACTTTCTGACAACAGGGACATTCATATTTTGTTCTTTAAAACAACCGGGAAAATATCTAGATTGAAACCAAAAACCTTAAATCGGACTTTGCCGCTAGCAACCTTTGAGGCTGCTTACCAGTTGTTACAGCAAATGGCTGAAATCCCAGGGGCGATTTGGCTGACCGACGATGCGATCGCTGATTCTCAAAATCGGGAAAATTCGTCGGAAAGGTTTGCAGCAGTGGTATCAGAGCATTTTAGCGCGCTGCTGCGGGGCAATCTATTAGATGAGTTCGCAACAAACGGACACAAGCACAGCGAAAAAAATCTCCATTCGCAATTGAATGTGCAGTTGACTTTCGATCCTGGGGCGATCGCCAATTTCCTGTCTCCCCTCGCAGACAAACTCGCAGAAATAACGGGCGCACCCTCGTGGCAAATTGACATTCGCGCCCTCAAACAAGCAATTAAAAATATACAGACAAACTCGGCCGTTCTTCAAAGCGAATTCACCCTAAATTTGCTGGATATTCTCGCGGCCAATGCCAGCCCAAATAATCGCCTGCCCCTACACAGCCAAACAGAAATAGAGGGAAAATCCGCCCCCAAAGTTATAGATCCAGAAACGCTACAGACCCAAATTGCTGAAGCCGTCAATCAATTACAAATTGCCAGCCCCTGCATTTCATTTTGTCAGCCAGTAGAAGATGCTTTGCAGCAGCAGCTTGAACAAGAGCGACTTTTGAATCAGGTGACAACTCAAATCCGCCAGAGTTTGGAATTGCCTGTAATTTTGTCAAAAGCAGTCGAGCGAGTGCGAGAGTTTTTGGAGGTCGATCGCCTGTTAATTTATCAATTTGAAAAAGTGCCAGCGCCGCACAATGGTGAGTTAGGTAAAGAAATATCTGCGGCGGTTTCGGGGTCTGGCGAAATCCAAGAAAATTCCGGGTCTTACTTGTATTTAGGTCGCGTTACCTACGAAGCTTTAGCCAACGATGATATCTCGTCTGTACTGAATTTTACTGAAGAAGCGCAGTGTTTTACCCATGGAGTCATTGACCGAGAGAAATATCGCAAAGGTTTGGCTTTGTGCGTCGCGGATGTGGAAACAACTTACTCTTCGCACCCTTGTTTTTTAGAGTTGATGCGGCGGGCAAAGGTGCGGGCGAAGTTGCTAGTGCCGATCGTAGTTCAAGACGAGTTGTGGGGGCTGCTAATTGCCCACCAGTGTACTTTTCGGGAGTGGGAAGAAAGCAAAAAAACATTTTTGCGACAAATAGCAGAACATTTGGCGATCGCGATTTACCAAGCCGAACTTTATGCACAAGTCCAGCAGCAAAAGCGCACCTCAGAACAGCGCGTAATAGAGCGCACGCGAGAACTGCGCGATGCACTGGTCGCCGCCCAGTCTGCCAGCCTCGCCAAGAGCGAATTTTTGGCAGCTATGAGCCACGAATTGCGGACTCCTCTCACCTGCGTCATCGGCATTTCCGACACGCTGCTGCGGTGGTCTTACGGCAAAGTTGGCAGCAAAGAAGTGCCGATACAAAAGCAGCGGCAGTACCTGCAAACTATCCGAGACAGCGGCGACCACTTATTAGAATTAATTAACGATATTTTAGATTTATCGCAAGTAGAAGCGGGAAAAGCCATATTAAAAATTAGTGAATTTTCACTTTCTAAATTAGCTTCTCAGAGCCTGCACGCCCTCAAAGAAAAAGCGGCCGCTAAAGGCGTGGAACTGCTGCAAGAACAGCGGATAAAACAAGAGTGCGATCGCTTCATCGCTGACCCGCGCCGCTTGAGACAAATTCTCTTCAATCTTTTAGGAAATGCGATTAAGTTTACTCCCAAAGGCGGGCGAGTCATCCTGCGAGTTTGGGTGACAGAAGATAAAAATCGAACGCCGGCATTGCGGCAGGCCGGTACTGCACCTGCTGGCAGTACCGCTGTTTTTCAAATCAAAGATACTGGCATTGGAATTCCCGAAAATCAGCGATCGCTTTTGTTTCAAAAATTCCAACAGTTGGATTCCCCCTACCGCCGGGAATACGGCGGCACCGGTTTGGGATTGGCTTTAACTAAACAATTAGTAGAGCTTCACGGTGGCGCGATCGAAGTCAACTCTAAAGTTGATGTCGGCTCTACTTTTACCGTTTTTATACCCATCCAAAGTCTAAGCAAAGATGAATCCACAAAATTCACCTATGAAAAATCTAATTCATCTTTACCGCTGCATTATTCTTCGCGGGGCAGCCTCGTACTCGTGGAAGAAGATGAAGAAACTGCTATGCTGATTTGCGATATCCTGACAGCAGCCGGACTGCAAGTGGTGTGGATGATTGAAGGTTCGGCGGCGGTGGAACAAATTGAACTTTTACAACCGAATGCTGTGATTGTCGATATGCGTTTGCCCGGTATGAATGGCTGCGAAATAATTCACCAACTGCGCCAAAAATTAGCTACTGAAAATATCAAGATTCTCGCTTTAAGCGCTAATGAAATTCCCCCCGATCAGATATCTTTCGTGACGGCGGGAGCTAACGATTGTTTGGCTAAACCGATTCACCCGGAGCAATTGCTGGACAAAATTATTTCTTTAATGGCTGGGATTGGTAATGGGTAATACAATTTTAGATTTTAGATTTTAGATTTGGGAATGACTCATTGGATATGGGTTGGGATTTGGTCTACAGTTACATTCTTTTTTTTGAACTGGTATAATTTGTAATTCCCAATTACCAATTGCCCATCCCCAATTCGCCATGATTAATTGTCAAATTCCTACAGGATTAATTGTTTCTTGTCAAGCACCTGCTGATTCGCCGCTGCACGATCCGATCGTAATTGCGGCAATGGCTCTAACTGCCATCAATCGAGGTGCATCGGGCGTGCGGATTGACACTCCGGCTCACATTGCAGCGGTGCGAAAACAGATATCTGCTCCCATAATTGGGATTTGGAAACAGCAATTGCCGGGATGCGAGATTTACATTACTCCTCGGTTTGAAGACGCGCGGGCGATCGCCGCTTCTGGAGCCGATATTATCGCCGTTGATGCTACTCTGAGAAACCGTCCTGCTGGCGGGGAAGATTTAAAGACATTAATCGGGCGAATTCACAGTGAATTGGGCAAATTAGTGATGGCGGATGTAGATACAATAGAAGCTGCGCTCGCGGCAGCCGAAGCTGGTGCAGATACTGTAGCAACTACTCTTTTTGGCTATACTGCCCAGACGGAAAATTTCTCGCCGCCGGGATTTGATTTGCTTGCGGAAATGGTAGAAAAGCTTAAGGTTCCCGTTATCTGCGAAGGCGGGATATCGGGGCCGGAAATGGCTAAAAAAGCCTTGGATTTAGGAGCGGCGGCTGTTGTTGTCGGGACAGATATTACTGGGATTGATATTAAGGTGACAGCCTATAAGTCGCTGATGGGGAAGTAAGTTCGGCAACGGATTTTTTAACGGATGTAACGGATTGAAGCAAGTTCGGCAACGGATTTTTTAACGGCTGTAACGGATGTAACGGATTGAAGCAAGTTCGGCAACGGATTTTTTAACGGCTGTAACGGATGTAACGGATTGAAGCAA